>NZ_KV811570.1:0-3406 GCF_001813145.1 Rothia sp. HMSC066G02
AAAGTGCCAGGAAATCTCATCTCGAAACAGGCTTCCCGCTTAGATGCTTTCAGCGGTTATCCCTCCCGAACGTAGCCAATCAGCCATGCACCTGGCGGTACAACTGACATACCAGAGGTTCGTCCGTCCCGGTCCTCTCGTACTAAGGACAGCCTTTCTCAAATTTCCAACGCGCGCAGCGGATAGGGACCGAACTGTCTCACGACGTTCTGAACCCAGCTCGCGTACCGCTTTAATGGGCGAACAGCCCAACCCTTGGGACCGACTCCAGCCCCAGGATGCGACGAGCCGACATCGAGGTGCCAAACCATGCCGTCGATATGGACTCTTGGGCAAGATCAGCCTGTTATCCCCGAGGTACCTTTTATCCGTTGAGCGACGGCCGTTCCACAACGTACCGCCGGATCACTAGTCCCGACTTTCGTCCCTGCTCGACCTGCCAGTCTCACAGTCAAGCTCCCTTGTGCACTTACACTCAACACCTGATTGCCAACCAGGCTGAGGGAACCTTTGGGCGCCTCCGTTACACTTTAGGAGGCAACCGCCCCAGTTAAACTACCCATCAGGCACTGTCCCTGAACCAGATCATGGCCCGAAGTTAGACATCCAGATTGACCAGAGTGGTATTTCAACAACGACTCCACACAAACTAGCGTCCATGCTTCACAGTCTCCCACCTATCCTACACAAGCCAAACCAAACACCAATACCAAACTATAGTAAAGGTCACGGGGTCTTTCCGTCCTGCTGCGCGAAACGAGCATCTTTACTCGTACTGCAATTTCGCCGAGTTCATGGTTGAGACAGTAGGGAAGTCGTTACTCCATTCGTGCAGGTCGGAACTTACCCGACAAGGAATTTCGCTACCTTAGGATGGTTATAGTTACCACCGCCGTTTACTGGGGCTTAAATTCTCAGCTTCGCCCAAAAAAGGCTAACCAATCCTCTTAACCTTCCAGCACCGGGCAGGAGTCAGTCCGTATACATCGTCTTACGACTTCGCACGGACCTGTGTTTTTGATAAACAGTCGCTTCCCCCTGGTCTCTGCGACCCATACACGCTCCAGGCAGCAAGTGCCCATCACGCTCAAGGTCCCCCTTCTCCCGAAGTTACGGGGGCATTTTGCCGAGTTCCTTAACCATGATTCTCTCGATCGCCTTAGTATTCTCTACCTGATCACCTGTGTCGGTTTAGGGTACGGGCGGCTAAAACCTCACGCCGATGCTTTTCTCGGCAGCATAGGATCACCAAATCCCCCAAAAACAGGGTCCCATCACGTCTCAGGCACACAGCCGGCGCATTTAACAACCGACAACCCTACACGCTTAGACCACGACAACCATCGCGTGGCTTGGCTACCTTCCTGCGTCACACCTGTTAACACGTTTACCTCCAAAGATCGGGTCCCACAACCCACACAACACACAAACAAAAGCCTGCACATCATGCTTCGCATGGTTAGCATCACAATATCAGTATGGGCGGTTTTTCACCGGTACGGGAATATCAACCCGTTATCCATCGACTACGCCTGTCGGCCTCGCCTTAGGCCCCGACTAACCCAGGGCAGATTAACTTGACCCTGGAACCCTTGATCATCCGGCGGATGAGTTTCTCACTCATCTTTCGCTACTCATGCCTGCATTCTCACTCGCATAGCCTCCACCACTGGTTTACACCGCAGCTTCAACGGCCACACGACGCTCCCCTACCCAACAATCCAAAAAGATCATTGCCACAACTTCGGCGGTGTACTTGAGCCCCGCTACATTATCGGCGCAGAATCACTTGACCAGTGAGCTGTTACGCACTCTTTCAAGGATGGCTGCTTCTAAGCCAACCTCCTGGTTGTCTAAGCAACTCCACATCCTTTCCCACTTAGCACACGCTTAGGGGCCTTAGTTGGTGGTCTGGGCTGTTTCCCTCTCGACAATGAAGCTTATCCCCCACTGTCTCACTGCTACGCTCTCACTTACCGGCATTCGGAGTTTAGCTGACGTCAGTAACCCGTGAAGGCCCATCGGCCATCCAGTAGCTCTACCTCCGGCAAGAAACACGTAACGCTGCACCTAAATGCATTTCGGGGAGAACCAGCTATCACAGAGTTTGATTGGCCTTTCACCCCTATCCACAGCTCATCCCCTCCATTTTCAACTGAAGTGGGTTCGGTCCTCCACGACGTCTTACCGTCGCTTCAACCTGGCCATGGATAGATCACTCCGCTTCGGGTCTAGGTCATGCCACTCAAACGCCCTATTCAGACTCGCTTTCGCTACGGATACCCCACACGGGTTAACCTCGCGACATAACACTAACTCGCAGGCTCATTCTTCAAAAGGCACGCTGTCACCCCAAAAGGCTCCAACGGCTTGTAAGCACACGGTTTCAGGTACTATTTCACTCCCCTCCCGGGGTACTTTTCACCATTCCCTCACGGTACTGATTCACTATCGGTCACTAAGAAGTATTTAGACTTACCAGGTGGTCCTGGCAGATTCACACGAGATTCCACGAGCCCCGTGCTACTCGGGTGGCCACACCACGGACAGAACAATTTCGATTACGGGACTCTCACCCTCTACGGCCGACCATTCCAAGTCGTTCACCTACCATCCTGAACATCATGCCGGCAGCCAGTTAGAACTGCCACTGTGACTCCCACAACCCCCATGATGCAACGCCTAACCGCTATCACACACCACAGGTTTAGTCTCTTCCGCTTTCGCTCGCCACTACTCACAGAATCATTACTTTATTTTCTCTTCCTGCGGGTACTGAGATGTTTCACTTCCCCGCGTTCCCCCCAACCAGCCTATACATTCAGCTGGCGGTAACTCACCATGAAGATGAGCCAGGTTTCCCCATTCGGAAATCCTCGGATCACAGCCCAGTTATCGGCTCCCCGAGGCTTATCGCAGATTCACACGTCCTTCATCGGCTCTTAATGCCAAGGCATCCACCGTGTGCCCTTAATAACTTACACACAATCAAGAAAAATAAGAATCTAAAATCAACAATCAAACCAACACCAAAGCATTGATTCAACGCAAATTCCAGAAGATGCTCGCGTCCACTATATAGTTCTCAAACAACAACCCACAACACAACAACAACACAAACAAAAACACTTGCATCATCACCATGCCAGGCAAACAAAGGAACAACACACAATGTGTTACCCCAAAACCCAACAATGCGCCTCATCCAACCCAAAACCAACATTCCACCCATGAGCAAAACCACCCACCCGACACTCGCGGGTAGCATGGCCAACTAAATGTGCTCCTTAGAAAGGAGGTGATCCAGCCGCACCTTCCGGTACGGCTACCTTGTTACGACTTAGTCCCAATCGCCAATCCCACCTTAGACGGCTCCCTCCAAAAGGTTAGGCCACCGGCTTTGGGT
>NZ_KV811571.1:0-6951 GCF_001813145.1 Rothia sp. HMSC066G02
GTTGAAGAATTTTTTAGTCCACTCCGGGTCGACAGTCATTTCTTCTCCTTTCTAACGTCGAAGGCTTTCTCTCAATGCACGACCGTAAGGGCTACTCTTTGAGGTATTCCTACCGGTATACATACCGGTTCCTTCTTCTACACCTTGGGTTTCTTGTTGTGCGCCGTATGCCTGTGCATCGATATCGACACCTTCATCATCACCGTAGCCGCTACCAACGTACCGCTGGGTAGCATCGACGTAAATATTCATACCGTGAGAATCCATGCCTCCACTAGCTTTATCGCTCTCAACGACATGTACACGATTAGCAGGCTCACCGTATTGCTTTCCAGGTGTTAGACCAGGAACCACGTCATTCTCATTCACAACAGCCACGTAGTTAAAGTGATGGTCAAGGTCATCTCGTTGTCCCTCAAGATTACTGGTCGGCGCACCATAAGTTACAACATTAGACACCTTATATTTACTATTAAACTCCTTATTATTAGCAAGCGAATACGCTACGGCCCCACCCTGAGAGTGGCCAACCATCACGACTCGGTCTACACCTTGCAAACGAGCTCGATCCATTGCTGCCTCAACCATACGGTGATAGGGCGACAAATCATCAACGGATTTATCAGAGGTGTTACCAGCCAGACCAAGATTATTTCCGATGGACCCAAGCTCACCATCTTTCATCGAAAAATCAAAATCAGTGCCGGGAATATATACGTATGCCACCTTCTCTTTTGATCCATCTGATTTTTTCCCCTCATATACATCAATCTGAATGGAGGAATAACCAGCATTTCCTTGAGATTTCTCCATATCTTTAACATGCTGATTGTCATTAACTGAATTCATGCGTTGCGCCACTTCGTTAATCTTTCGCGGAGGCACGGGAGGAATATCCCCACTATATCCATGCTGTCGTTGAACATTTAGGTCCTCAATTTTTGGCTTAACATTATCCATATACTCTTCATATTCAAACGGTGAATATGAAGTATAGTAACTTGCGGCCAAGATAAGCATGAATGGAGAATTTTTTAACTCATTAACAAAAATAGAGGTAAGATAATTTTTCTTCTCTGTTTCTCGAACCTGATAGTCCCTAAAATCCCTCACCGACATCGGGCGCAAACCCCACGGGTCTACCAGAGACATAGGATTCCAGCCCACAAACGAATTTACGTCCGCACCGTGCACGATACCCGGCACCGAGCTCAAAGCGTCAGTGGACACGAAACGGCGCACGCCAGCATCAGCCACACGGAAACCCATGAAATCAAGACCAGCAATATTGACAGAAGAAGCCGCCGGACCAGCACTAACCACGCCAAGACCAGGAACAGTAGGAACAGCAGCTACATCGCTTTCCCACGGGTTAGAAGACATAGACCAGCCCAAGCCATAGCCCAGTTCCTCTTCAGAAGAGATATTCTCCAGCACAGAACCTGCACTCATCCCGCCCGCGCCCAGCACCATAGGTACGGATGAGACAGCATCCCATACCAAAGGCATAGACGAACCGGGGGCATCCACCGTGGTGCTAGTATGCACGGAGGCAAGCTCACCAGTCATGTCATGGTGCAATGACCATTCTTCACCATCCTGGCGAATAGCGTTCACCTGCCCCATGTTGCCCCACCCAAGGGTACGCTCACGATGCTGTCCAGTCAGCTCATCCGTAGTCACCTCACGGACGCGCTCACCGGCAGCGTTATAGAAATACTCAGTTCGAGAACGATTCTGGACAGTACCATCGGCACCATACTGCACCTCAGAAACAGCGCTGAGAAGGCCAATTGAATTGTGGCTGAAGGCGCGTTCCAGCAGCAGGGCGTTATCTCCCTGCTCACAATTGCGCTTATACAATGCCTCGGCGACCATCATGCCGTTTTCGTAGGTCCAAGTTCGTTCCTGAATACCATCAGATACAGAGATAAGAGCACCAGAAGCATCATAACGATACTTCATAGTGCGCGCCTCAGAGTTATTTTCTGCATCTTCAAGAGTGCAGACAGCAACCCGAGAAGAAGTATCACGTTCCACATGAGCAGCAAACGTACTGACAGGTGCAGTCCCAGTTCCCAACTCACGGGTACCGGTACGCTCTACCTTGTAGCCCACGGGAACATTCTTAACAGGATTGAGTTTCCACACGGCGCGAGTGTCTTCTGTACTCATCGAGGTCAAAGCACCACATGAAGCATGGGTAAATTCCATCTCCCTGGTGCGAGCAAAAACGTCCTTAGACTGAGTATGGCGCACTCGACCCGCACCATCACGCATCCAGCGCACTGAGCCGTACGGGTTGCTACTCATTACCAGAACACCATCTGCATCGTAGGTATAGTTCAGCGTATATTCACCACGCTGCTTAAACGCTTGCAAGGCATGGAGAGTACGCTGGTTCACGTCTGGGGCGCGAAGAATACCCGTGATGTGATCAGCAATAGACACCGTACTTGAGATGCGCATCATGTTCATATCACCATGGGGTACGCGAGTACGGCTCAGCAACCTGCCAGATGCAGAGTACTCATAAATGTGCTCTGCCTTTGCATCATTTACCGAAATCTTCAACATGCCCTGCTGAGAGCCACGTCCATTCATCAAGGAATATTCAAAAGTTCCCTGGAGTTCACCATTAACAGTGACCGAACGGAGCACACCACCGCGAGCATAGTCGTACTCAAACGAACGGATACGTTCACCGTCATTCACCGTAAGAAGACGCCCTGCAGCATCGTAAGAGAAAGTACGTACGAGAGAGTCTGCCGCATTTTCAACCGTAAAACTTGTACCCGAACGTTCTTCACGCAGAAGACGTCCTGCCGCATCCCATCCGTAGCTCGTTACGATACCCGCAGGCGTAATCCAGCGCAGAGGACGCGCAAGGGCATCATACTCACAGCGGGAGGTGCCGCCCAAAGCGTCATCAACGCTAACAAGGCGACCTGCCGCATCGTATGAGAAAGAACGAGTACCTTCAACGCTATCTTCAATACGTGCAATAAGTCCACGTGAAGTGTAGCTGTAACAGGTGACCTTCTCCCCCATATCTTCTTTAATGCGTCGACCAGTAGCGTCGTAGGTGTACTGCACAAGACGCAACGAGGCAGTTGAAGCATCTGCAGAATCCCGAATGGTCTTCTCCAACAAACGACCTGCGAGATCGTAAGTAAAGATAGTCTCCAGGTAACCCTCATCAGCATCGAGCTCGCTCGTTTTCTTGAGGGTTTTCTGGCTGGTACAACGGCCCGCCGCGTCATATTCAAAGAAAGTCTCTCGACCAGCTGCACTGATGCTACGACTCATACGTCCCTGAGCATCGTACTCGAAGCTAATTGCCCCGCCAACGGCAGAGCTAATCTGAGCAATCTGACCGTGAGTGTTATATCCAGCCTGCGCAGAGCTATCAGATGAAGAGTTGAGAAGGATAGAGGCATCCGGCATGTTCAGCTTAGGAACGGGCACCCCAAAGAGAACCGCCATATCCTGACGGTTCTCAAACATCGTAATAACAGACGGAAGATGAGCAGCAGTAAGGGCGCTATCGCCTCGCGATACGTTATCGCGGGAACCCAAAATAGTGGGAACACGAAGTTCTGGTTGTACCAAGCTCCACGATGCCCAAGGACCCGCAGGACGCTCAGAAGGCTGCTTACCTGCTGAAGCAAGCCCCGCAGGAGAAGAGTTAGAGCGCAAAGACCCAGCGGGACCCAGACCCGGCACCATATTCATCAGAGAATTTGACGCAGAAACAACTCGTCCCAGGGCATCGGTTACAACGGCATAGTTACCGGGCGCACCCTCAACTCGCATCGAGTACTCACCGTGAGAGCGCGAGTGGGTGATGCTCAAAGCTACACCAGTAGCGTCCACCATGCGACTCAGGTCGCCAGTTAGAGAATATTCGTACTCAGTACGAGCCCCACAGGGGTCAATGATAGCGACGAGCTGCGAAAGTTCGTCGTATTCATAATGGGTCTTGGCTCCTGCGGCATCAGTCATGGAGATAACGTTGCCCCAGGTGTCGCGTTCGACGCTGGTTCGGTTACCCATAGGGTCAATCACAGCGCTTAGGTGACCAGCTGAGTATTCAAAAGTAGTGACGTTACCTTCAGGGTCGGTCAGCGCTGTCAAGAGCTGCTCGGAGGTCGGCGTAGCGTTCTGAGCTGCTTCTGCATAAGACAAACCCCAACGAGCACCCATCGCGTCGACCACCGTGCTGAGTCGCCCACTCGCATCCCACTCAAAATACTGGGTATTGCCGAGAGGATTAGTTACTGAGCTCAGGTTACCAGCAGCATCATACGAATACTGCGTTTGCGCACCACTAGAGTCCGTGGAGCTCAGAAGCTGCCCACGGTTATTGTAGGTAAAGTGCTGCTTGAATCCTGATTCATCAGCGACGGCGGTGCAATGGCCGGCGTTGTCCCATTCAAGATAAGTTGTATTGCCTCCGTTACGGGTAATAGTCAGGGGATTAGGGTCCAGCGGGTTCTGGGAGTAGGTATAGCGCGTTTCGGTGAGGGTGCCTGCACGCCGATTCTTATTCATAATTCGGTGGGCAATCATACGGTCGTACTCATCCCACGTATAACGGTGGACTGCACCTTCCGGAGTATTTTCCGAGACAAGGCGAGCGCGTTCATCGTAGCTACGATGAGTCACAGATCCGTCACGCTCGCAGATATAGGTGCGGTAACCGTAGGAGTTGTATCGCATGGACTGGCGGCTTCCGTCACCAGCCACAAGGGAAACAAGCTGACCGTGTTCGTTTGAGCGCCAAATATTAGCGTGCTCACCGGTTCCGGAATCTTCAATCACGGTCATTAGACCATGCTCATAGCGGTAGCTAATATTTCGACCGTGCTCAGTTTTCTGAGCTACGATGCGGCCGTCAGCGTCATAGCTATTCTCGACCTCGCAATATCCCGTTTCATTCCAGACACGGTGGATGAGGTTACCCTCCGTCTGTTCATAACGGCGGGTACCATCAGGTCGCTGAACTTCACAAAGTACGCCAGCAGAATTGTAGATATAGCGCACATCGCTCAGCTGGCTTTCAACCTGTCCTGATGAATGTTCTTCAAAGGAGCCTTCATTGAAGTTGACAAGAGATGCAGCAGATACAAAATCCTGTGCGTCATAGCTGAAAATAATGCCCTGCGCGCTAAGGGGCTGAATCAAAGCACTCGGTCGCTGCGCTACGAACTCCTCATCGTCATTAGCCTTCGGGCCACGGCTGTACAGAGCAACTACAGCTGAGCTGGGGTGCCCCTCCATGAAAGCAACCAATTCGCCTGAAGGAGCATAGAAATAACGGCTACCAGAATGGTTAGTAACAGACCAGTAGTAGGTGGGTTCAGACGATTCCGTTACTTCAAAGGATGACGGCAGTAGACGATGGGCGGACTTGACCGCTTTATTCACAGCAGAGTATAGGGCGCGATAAAGAGCCTCTTGTCCTTCGGTATTTTCTTCGATGGGCGCAGAGGCTGAATCCACGTTATGTGTAGGTGCCGCGTCTAGAGCTGAGTCGGTTACCTTCTCCAGCCAGTAGGGGGCGTTGGGAGTTCGTGCATACCCGCTAGCCGAGTTCGTATCACGTTCAAAGACGAGTTCACGGCCGTCAGCAGTGTGCCATGAGATGCTGTCAGAGTTTTGCTCAAGTCGGCTATCCAGTATGCTTGACCAGCCCTTACCAAAAGCACCGTGAGGGGTATTCGGGAGGGCGGCGAGAACACTGTTGTAGGTGCGTTCAAGACGTAGCACCGAGTTCACGCGAGAGCGAAGGTCAACTTCACTTTCAATGAAGTTACCGGTTGCAACGTTGACGGGGTCATTTGCATAGCCGGATGAGATATTTACACCAGTAATGCTCATGCCAGGAACCTGCAGTAGGTGATGCATAGGAATATCATCATGCATCAGCTCATTCAGAAGGTTCATGTCGAGGCTAATTTGAGCCCTTGCCCCAGGCCCTGAAAGTTCTTCGTGATGTTCAATAGCCGGTTTTTCCAAGTAGCCACGACTTGCGACATCAAACATCGTTTGAGCAAGCTTACCCAGCCAATGGACATCTGCATCGACATCCTCAATCCAGGTATGCAACGCAGCAATCAAAGAGTCAGCGTTAAAAGTTCCCCATGAAGTATTCGAACGGAACTGAGCATAGGTGGATGCAACGCGGAGCTGCGCCTGACCAAGTTCAGCATTCATAGAAAGAGTGACCTGACGATGCTGATACGCATTGTGCGGCACGATAGAAACCGTAGATCCACCAGAAGCAAGCGCAATCTGGGTATTCAAATGCTGAGTACCCTGTGCAGAAGAGTTTGCCTCGGCAAACTGTCCGAGAGCACTTTGAGAAACTCCTGAAGAAACTGAGTTACCCTGAGCACCAGTGAAGGGGTCAGCTACAGGGCGGGGCGTGTAGACCTCAAAATGCGGAGGGTGGGAAGGCATAGGACGAGGAGGAAGCTCAAGATTGAGGTCATCGACACTATACCCGCCTTGATGAAGGTCATACTCAAACCTCTTACGATCACGAGCTCTTTGCTTACGTTCGTTGAGCTTCTCCCATTCAGTAATCTCTCGGCGGATGCGTTCTTCTTCGCGGGCAGCACGAATGTAAGTCTCCATATTACGAGCTGCATTGCTGAAGCATTCTTTAAACTCTCGCAACAGCGCAAATGATGAAGCAAGCTTTGCTCTATACACTCGTGCATAGCCACCGGTGAACCCCTCCAGAGCGAGCTGAGCGGCACCGCAAGTACCATCGGTGCCATAGCGGGCAGGGAGCTGATGCTCAATTACCTGAGTTAGATGCGTCAAATGCGTTTTGAGAGCCTCAGCACTCTCAAAGTCAAAAGGAACAGCTTCAGTATTAGCGTGGACGTAACCCATATATTTACTTCCGGAAGTTGATGTGACGGTGAACGAGCTTCCTCG
>NZ_KV811572.1:0-141566 GCF_001813145.1 Rothia sp. HMSC066G02
TTTGTTGTCCAAGAAACGGGAGGCAGTTCAGTACCGCAAGGTGCCGGGGTTTTTCTTTACCCACTACCCGCCGCGAGGGTGCCCGGCGGGAAGCTCACGAAGATAATCCAGCCGGAACTGTGATTCCTCCAAGCATAAAACTGCACTCCACCTATATATAGCCTGCCCTAAGCGCGTATCCTTATATACATGACTGAAAACAAGAAGGCACAGATTGGTGTCACCGGCCTTGCTGTCATGGGCGCAAACCTCGCCCGCAACCTGGCACGTAACGGCTACACCGTGGCACTGCACAACCGTTCCGTAGAGAAGACCGACGCACTGCTGGCTGAGCACGGCGCAGACGGCGACTTCATCCGCACCGAGTCCCTGCAGGAACTCGTTGACTCCCTCGAGTCTCCCCGCCGCATCCTGATTATGGTCAAGGCGGGCGCACCCGTCGACGCAGTGATCGAGCAGCTCACCCCCATGCTCGATGAGGGCGACATCATCATCGACGGCGGTAACTCCCACTTCCCCGACACCATCCGTCGCGAGCACGCCCTGGCTGAAAAGGGCCTGCACTTCGTAGGCGTTGGCGTCTCCGGCGGCGAAGAGGGCGCTCTCTGGGGCCCCTCCATGATGCCCGGCGGCTCCGCAGAGTCCTACAAGCACCTGGGCCCGCTGCTCGAAAAGATCGCAGCGAAGGCACCGCAGGACGGCGCACCCTGCTGCGCATGGATCTCCACCGACGGTGCGGGTCACTTCGTGAAGATGGTCCACAACGGCATCGAGTACGCCGACATGCAGGTGATCGGCGAAGCTTACGACATTCTGCGCTCCATCGCAGGCATTGAGCCGGCACAGCAGGCAGAAATCTTCAAGACCTGGAACGAAGGCGACCTGAGCTCCTACCTGATCGAAATCACCGCAGAGGTGCTCGCACAGGTAGACGCAAAGACCGGCAAGCCCCTGGTCGACGTTATCGTTGACGCAGCGGGCCAGAAGGGTACCGGCCTGTGGACCGCTAAGGCCGGCCTGGACCTCGGTTCCCCCGTCTCCGCTATCGCAGAGTCCGTGTTCGCACGCGCCCTCTCCTCCTCCGAGCGTGAACAGCGCGAGCAGGCACAGCGCGAACTGCCCGCAGGCCTAATCGCAACCACCGGTATCGGTGCAGGCGACCCCGAGTTCGTTGAGGACGTGCGCCGCGCACTCTTCGCCTCCAAGCTCGTTGCGTACGCACAGGGCATGGACCTGCTCACCCGCGCAGGCAAGGAATACGGCTGGGACCTGAAGCTGGACACCATCGCATCGCTGTGGCGTGCAGGCTGCATCATCCGCGCCGAGCTGCTGGGCGACATCATGGCTGCCTACGCTGATGAGGCTCCCGCGAACATGCTTCTGGCACCCGCTTTCAAGAACCTCATGGAGGAGCTCGTTCCTTCCTGGCGTCGCGTGGTGGCTAAGGCAACCGCACTGGGCATCCCCGTGCCGGTGTTCGCTTCCGCACTGTCCTACTACGACGGTCTGCGCCGCGACCGCCTGCCCGCATCCCTGATTCAGGGTCAGCGTGACTTCTTCGGTGCACACACCTACGGTCGTATTGACGAAGAGGGCGCCTTCCACACCATGTGGAGCGGTGACCGCTCCGAGGTGAACGCAGCGGACATTCACGTTCACTAAGCTCCCGTAGCTGAATACGTAAAAGCCCGCCTTCGGCTGGATGAGAATCCGGTCGAAGGCGGGCTTTCGTTATGTCTTGTTCGTTATGTCTTGACGGGGCGCCCCCGAGATGCCTCAGGGGTATCTTGAGGGGCGTATAGCAGGGGAGAAGACCTGCGGAGCCCGGTGAGGAGCTTGGAGCCTCATGAGGAGCCGCCAGGTGCGCCTCTACGGGGTCAAAACGCTTGCCAAGCGCTAAATCCACATGGCGGGGTCAATGTACTCCACAGCGTCCACCAGCGGCTTCTTCTTCTCCGGGGTACGCGGGCGGTGCTTCGCCGGAATGCCGGTAATAATCGAATCGGCGGGGTGATCGTTGACGACCACGGCGTTCGCACCAATAGCGCTATCGGCACCAATCTCCACCGGGCCCAGCACCTTAGCACCTGCACCAATGGTCACACGGTCACCAATGGTGGGGTGACGCTTCACCTTCTCCAGGGAGCGACCGCCCAAGGTCACGCCGTGGTACAGCATCACGTCGTCACCAACCTCAGCGGTCTCACCAATGACAATGCCCATGCCGTGATCAATGAAGAAACGGCGGCCAATGGTCGCACCGGGGTGAATCTCCACACCGGTCAGAAAACGAGCAAACTGCGAGAGAGTACGAGCCAGAGCCTTCGTCTCATCCTTCTGCCAGAGCTTATGGGTCAGACGGTGAACCCAAATCGCGTGCATACCCGAATAGTTCAGCGCAATCTCGACAGCGCCGCGCGCAGCAGGGTCGTGCTGGCGGACGTTCTCAATATCTTCACGCAGACGCGCAATAAAACTCATGGGTTCCCTTTCCCTCATCGGTCGTGCTCTGTGTATGCGACCTTTCCAAAGGTACCAACAACGGTGCTCATTCACCTATTCCCGAACTCTGTCGTCGTCATAGTGAGTGCTCTCTTTAACATCTCGGTCACAATTGCGTGCGGAACGTAATATTCGGGCTCGGGCGGGTCTCAGCGGGGGAGTATCGCGGGAAAACGCAAACGCTCCGCCCCGGCATGCAACCGGGACGGAGCGTCGAACACTGCGTACTGTTCTAGATGGCGGCCTCACGGGGAGGGGTGCCGAAGACTGGGGTCTATTAGCCGCGGATATCCTCGTAGAGAGCGGTAGAGATGTAACGCTCACCGAAGTCGGGAACGATAGCCACGATCAGCTTGTCCTTGTTCTCAGACTTCTTAGCCTCCTCCAGGGCAGCCCACACAGCCGCACCGGAAGAAATACCGCCCAGAATACCTTCCTGGGTAGCCAGCAGGCGGGAGGTGCGCATAGCGTCCTCAGCGCTGACCGGAGTTACCGAATCGTAGATGCCGCGGTCCAGGGTGTCGGGAACGAAGTTAGCGCCCAGGCCCTGAATCTTGTGGGGGCCAACGCGACCCTCGGAGAGCAGCGGGGAGTCCTTCGGCTCAACCGCAACAACCTTCACGTTCGGGTTCTGCTCCTTCAGGTACTTACCGGTACCGGAGATGGTGCCGCCGGTGCCAATACCCGCCACAAAAATGTCGACCTTACCGTCGGTTGCTTCCCAAATCTCGGGGCCGGTGGTGTTGTAGTGAATGGTGGGGTTCGCCTCGTTGGAGAACTGGGACGCCAGGATAGCGTTCTCGGTGGTCGCAACGATTTCCTTAGCCTTCTCCACAGCGCCGCGCATACCCTCGGTACCGGGGGTCAGCACAATCTGAGCACCGTAAGCGCGCAGCAGCACGCGACGCTCAGCGGACATGGTCTCCGGCATGGTCAGGATGACGCGGTAACCGCGAGCAGCACCCACCATAGCCAGCGCAATACCGGTGTTACCGGAAGTGCCCTCAACAATGGTGCCGCCGGGCTTCAGCGCACCCGACTTCTCAGCAGCGTCAATGATGGCGCGGCCGATGCGGTCCTTAACCGAACCAGCGGGGTTGTAGAACTCAAGCTTGACCGCTACGTTACCGGGAAGACCTTCGTCCAGTCGGTTCAGCTTAACCAGGGGGGTCTGGCCGGTTGCTTCAACAATGCTGTTGAGAATCTTTGCCATGGGGTGCTCCTTCATGAGCTTGGGGGAGGCCAGCCGCGACGGGGTCTCCGCAATGAATAATCGGTTACGTGGCAACTCTACTACTCACCGGCAGTAGGTTTAAACCTGCGGTCACAGTTCGTAATAATGCCAGAGAAAAACCTCAAGGAACGAGGTTCAGAAAGAGGGTACAGAAAAGCGCCGCACAAACCCTTTCTCGACAAAGGACGATGAATGTGCGGCGCTCTCTAGAAACATTATGTAGCCCAAAAGACAACCTCTGTATATAAGAGTAGTGGTGAACTCCGTTCACCGCAAGCTGGAGCCACAAATTTTATTGCCATCAATGGAAAAAACAGTAAAAACCGCATCCTGAGACGGCACAACGCTAAAAGCGGGGGAGAAAACCAGCCTCAGAGGACTAGTTGATGTCCATGTGAAGATCCCACTTGTTGTTCAAGTAGCGACCAACAGCCTCACCAAACATCTTCACGTGACGCTTATCAGCCGCCACAGTCTGCTCCTTGCCGTCCTTGAACAGCTTCTCACCTAGATCAACATTCAGAGTCACGGTCCAGTTGTACGCGCCCTGCGCCAGAACCGGCTGCTTAGTACCAATAGTCAAGGTAGCGGTCGGGTTCACGTACCAGGTCTTCTTCTCGTCAATACCTGTCTTAGTGGAATCCGCGTACTTCTTCATCGCCGCCAGGGTCTCCTGGTCGGTGCTGACCTCGTTCATGTAGTGCATATCGCCGGTACGCAGCAGGTACTCAAACGCCGCACCGAAGTACGCCAGAGCCGCCGCGAAGCCAGCCACCGAATTCTGGTGCATAGCCTCCGGAACAATCGGGGAAGGAACATTCTGCGGCGGGTGCTCAGCGTTACCCGGCTGGTACTCGCCGTGATCCTCCATCTTCTCCAGCTTCGCTACGCCACTGTAATCCTTATTGTCGTTAGGCAGCGGAGAGCTCGTCGCAGTAGCCGACGCAGAAGCAGAAGGGGAAGCAGACGCCGAAGCCGACGCAGAAGCGCTCGGCGAGGCGGTAGCAGACTCAGAAGCAGCGGCAGAAGCGCTCTCAGAGCCAGAAGCGGAAGCAGACGCCTCAGAAGTAGCCTTAGAGCCACAAGCCGCCAGCAAAGCCATGGAGCTGACGCCCAGTACACCCAGCGCCGCGCGGCGGGTCAGGTTCTCGGACATAGTGATACCTTTCAGTCAGTCGGTGATTGCAACCAGTTTAGCCGCAAACCCAACAGGATACAGAGTTGAGTGGACGAAGCGTGAGAAGCGCCTCGCAGATAAAAGCGTTATGACGAACTATGACGCCGCGGAAGTGGCGGACGCCTCAGTAGAAGCTTCAGCAGAAGCGGCGGCAGAAGCAGAAGCCGAACCGGATGCCGCGCCAGACGCCGCAGCACTCGCGGTGGATGCGCCTCCCTGGGCGGTACCTCCCTGAACAGTGGCACCGTACGCCACGCTCAGCTCCCACATCTTAGAATCAGCATGGTAGCGGCCGCGGAAATCGCACTCCTGAACCGTCACCTGAGAAGCCGGACCCGCCGCAGAAGCCGTGGCAGAAGCAGTGGGGGATGCCGCGTCAGACACCAGCGCATCCTCAGAAGGCTCAGCAGAAGCGCTCGCGGAGGTAACCACCGGCTGGATCTTGCCCTCAGCCACCGCCTCCGTACCAAAGTCCAGAGTGTACTTGCCCTTAAACAGCAGGTTGCCATCACTCATAATCGACGGCTGAGCGCTCGCCAGAGCATAAGAAGCCGACGGATTCACATACCAGGACCCCTTCTCCACACCCGCAAGAATAGAAGCCGACAGGGCATCCACCTCAGAGCGAGTCTTCGACGACAGTTGAATACCGGTCGAGAACGCATCCGTGCTACCGGTCTTCACCAGATAATCCATAGCCGCCGCAAAATAGGCAATCGCCTCATGAAAACCCGTCACCGTATTCAACGAAAGAGCGTCAGTCACCTGCGGCTTCGGAGCATTACGCGGTGGATGATCCACCGTGCCCTGCTCATAATTCACTGCACCCTCATAGTGGGTGTACTCCACCAGACCCGAATAGTTCTTACCATCATCACTGTACCCATTCGGGTTAGCGCTCGACTTCGAACCGTTCAGGCTACCACCCTGAGAACCAGACTGCTGGCTAGATTCACCCGAACCGCAAGCGCTCAACAGCGCCGCAGAACCGGCAACAGCAGAAACGCCCACACCCAGGCGCATCAGGGAGCGGCGAGAGAAAGACTGAGAAAAAGAAGACATAAGAGAAAAACCTTGAATCCAGGAAAGCTCGTTACTACCAGAGTAAAACAGATCATGCCCTAACCCGAGTGCGAGTTAGGGCATGATGCCTCATCCATCTGAGGGCTTAAAGGTTGTCACCATTAGAATTGCCGTCATTACCGGAGTTACCGGAATTGTCAGCATTACCATCGTTAGTGCCACCATCGTTAGTGCCACCACCGTTAGCGCCACCATTCTTAGGCTGAGCCGAAGCCTGAGCCTCGTACTCATCCTGAATCGTCAGAGTCCAGTCATTATCGTGGCGCACACCGGTAACCACCAAGCCACGCTCAGTGCGGCGCACCTTCTCAGACATCTCCGCAGGAGCACCGTCAATCACCACGGTCGGACCCAAATCAATCACCAGGTCAAAGGTCCACTGCACGCTCTTCTTCACCAGCGCAGGAACTGCAGTGAACGCAGACATGGTCACCTTCGGCGACACAAACCAATCACGATTCTGCGAGCTCTCATTCGACTCATCCATAAACGAAGAGAACGAAGCAATGAATTTCTCATCAGCCTTCGAGTCACGCAGCGGAGCCGCATCACCGGTAAGCACCAGGTAATTGATCGCCGCATACACGAAAGCAATCGAATCGTACAGACCCTGCACCGAGTTCTCCGACGCGCTCGCCGGACGCTTGGGGAACGGCACGTTCTGAGCGGGCGCAGACTCGGTCGCCGGAACGAAATTACCCTTCTTCTCATAGTTGTCGAAGGTGACCTCGCCGCTAAAATCAGTACGCGCAGAAGCCGAAGGGGAAATCTGAGGGGTATCCGCATCAGCAGTCTCGCTGGAGGACGAGCTACCGCCGCACGCAACCAGCAGGGCGCTCAAAGATACGCCCGCAACGCCCGCACCCGCGTAACGCAGAGCAGTACGGCGGCTGATGCCGGTGGTGGAACTGGGAAGCCCGGAGGTCATGGGGAAAAGCGCCACGGAATACCTTTCGAGTGAGAATCTCAGGTGAGAGACGAGTGAGAGAACGCCTCGACGAGCGGATATCACACGCGGATATCCCTCTAGAGACAGTCCTAAGTATAACGCGCCCCCGCCTTCACACCCGTGCGTACCAGCGCTCAAAGGAGCGTGATATGCCGCCCATCAGCGAACTTACCGCAGCCAGTGAACTCAGTGGAACCAGCGGGAGCATCGCGCCGAATGGGGCATAGCGGGTATAGCGAAGGAGGGGACGCGTTAATCGTCTATAGAGATCGTCTATAGGGGAGGGGCTACTGGGCGCCCCCGGCGGGAGCAACATCTCCACCAGCGGCACCGGGCTCAGCGGCACCGGGTGCTACGGTCGGCTGAGCCGTCGCAGCGCCAGGCTGAGTCGCCACGGGCTGCGCGGGAGCGGTAGCCGCAGGCGCCTGGGTAGCGGCAGGCTGAGGAGCCTGAGCCGCGCCTCCCTGACCTGCAGAACCCTGACCGGCACCATTCTGTGCGGCACCACCATTCTGGGAGCCAGTGTACTGACGGGAACCGCCCTGACCGGCACTGCTCTGACCTGCGCCATTCTGAGCGGCAGGAGCCTGAGCCGCGCCGTTACCCGAAGTGTTTGCGCCGGTATTCGCGCCAGCATTAGCCGCCACGGTGCTGTCATCAGTCACCGTCGGGGTATAGGTCGAGGAAGGATGCGCGCGCGGAGTCTGAGTCGGCTTCGGGGTCAACGCGGGATCGTACTGCTGAGGCGCAATCACCAACCAGCGCTTCGCCTCCTCATCGTACTCAGCGTAGAGAGCCTTAATCTCCTGCGCCTCAGTGTCCTCCAGAGGCTTGGTCGTGTTGGTCGCCTTCTCAACCTGCAGACCGTGCGCCTGAGTCACGGTGCACGCCCACGAATACTTCGTGCCGCGGGTCGTCGGCTGCTTATCGGTCAGACGGAACGTCCACTCGCCGCCCACCAGCCAGTTCGTGCCGGGCGCATAGAAGGCGCGTAGCTTCTCCAAAGAAGCACGCTGAACAGAATTATCCTGATGAACCACCTGCAGAGCAGGACCGGGGTCACCGGTCATGCGGGCATAGTTCACCGCCGCCGCAAAATACGCGAAGGTGGCGCGCAGACCGCGGGCGTTCTTGTCGTACATGCTCTCATCCTCAATCGGGATGGGCACGGCACTCGCCTTAGAATCAACGCTTGCCGGGCCGGCAGTCGGCTCAATCGTGTACACCTGACCGGTTTCCGGGTCGGTGCTGCTCATCGGGGCCGCACCGTTGCCCGCAATGTACTTAGTCCACTTCAGCTCGCCCGACAGATTGTCGTAGGCACCCGCAATCGAAGCGGAAGCAGTGGGGGAGGCAGTCGCCTCCTCAGTCTTTTTGGAACCGCAAGCGGCAAGCATCGCACCCAGGGCGGCGGTGCCCGTAAGCGCAATAAAGTGGCGGCGGCTGTGAATCATAGTGATCCCCTTGAATGTGCTGTATGCGGAAGTATCGGTGATAGGTGAAGAGCTCACGCCCTAATCCTCAGCCTAACATCACGCCCCTAGAAGTGGGCGTGAAGCAGTCACCCGCGGGGCGGGTAGAGGCGTATTGAGGCGAAAAGGAGCGGACCTCATCTAGCCCTAGCCTATAGATTTCACGCGTGGCACACAAATAAAAGCCCTCATCCGTGCCTCATATCACCCAATATGACGGGTTCTTTGAGGCACGGATGTAAAGAAGCTTTAGGCTGAGCCTCGAATATAACGAGCCGCCTTAGAAGAGGTGCTCTCATTCGGGGTCGGGTGCGCGCTCGGGGCGTTCGCGGACGGTTCAGTGGTAGCCGCAGGGGTGGCGGTAGCACTCGGGGAAGACTTCGGATCCTCCAGCATCTGCCACCCCTCTTCACCAAAGTAGACGTAAGCATCCGCCTTCTGATTGCTGCCGTAGATACCGGTGAGCTGCTCACGCTGACGGGTCTCATGGTTGAACAGGAACGCGTTCTCGTCCACCTTCAGGGTCGCCTTCCAGCAGTAGACGTCCTGCTCGGTGGCGGGTACCGGCTGCGGGGAGCTTAGATTGATGCACATGGGGTGGTTGCTCTTAGAGACCAGCCAGCCAATGTTGTAGCGGTAAATGTCGCGGTACATCTGCGCCATGTGGCTAAAGTGCTCCTGGCCGGGCAGGCTCATGAAGGGGTCGGTATCACCGGTGAGGAGCATGTAGTTCTGCGCCGCACCCCAGTACTGCAGGAAGGCGTGCAGACCCTCAACGGTACGTTCCTTAGCCTCCGGGGGCATGATGGGTCGGGGGACATTGACGGCGCGGTGGCTGAGAGTGCCGTTCGAGAAATTGCCGACGCGCTCAAAGAACTGATCCGGCAGGATTGCCGGGCCGCGGCCGTCCAGAGCGGATTTGGGTAGAGGCTCGGCGTAGGTGATGCTACGCGTGGTGGTCGCAGATTTAGTCTGGGTGCCCTGAGGCGCCGGTGCGGCATCAGTGGGAGAGGGATCAGTGAGTGGTTGAGGGCGAGAAACTGCGCTGGGACTGCAGGCGCTTGTGAGTGCACTCAATGCTGCTCCGGAAGAAAGAGCAAGAAGATGGCGACGTGACAGCGAACCGAACATACGCAACCTTTCGCAAGAGTAAAGATGGGCAGACAGTATGCGGGTAGCTCGGATGCAGTGAACCTCAACGGCAGTTGATTGCAGTTGCGTGAGGGGGCGGTGAGCGTTCCCGATGGGGGTGGCATACCGCGGTGAGTACGGATGCGATACGAAGGGCAGGTCAGAAACCTCCTGGGGATTCGGTGTGGATTATGACCTGCCTGGTTGTCGTGCTCAACGATTCTAAGCGTACTTTCAGGTTCAAAATGACCATATCTGCGCTTAAAGGTAAAAAGTTATCAAATCTTAATATTTGCCCGTTTTATGCGGGTTATAAAACGTACCAATGTGTTCGAGATAACCGCAATAAGATGCGCTGTTTTCCCGCGGAAACTTAGGGATTTTCTAATCTTTTCTTCTTGTGAATAAATCATAAATTGGAGTTGTTGCACCCTGTGCGCAAGTAGTATCTCAACCCCTTAAGGTTGTCCAAACACCTATCAAAAACAGCCCCTCGCACAGCCGCAGCACCCCCATCCGCACAATCTAGCTACAACGCGACCGCGCCAACGCCCAAACATGGCATGAAGCAGGTGCACCCTATGGGACAATAGCGCTGTGACTACCACCGACTATGCGCAGCTCAAAGCAGCTCGCGAACTGCTCACTCGAATCCCCCTCCCGCTCGACGTAGAAGCCGACGAAACCCCCGGCACCCCCTACACCGTCACCCACGACGGTACCGCCGAGCACGGCACCGCCACCGCGCGCACCCTGCTCGCCGCCATGGCACGCCAACTCGACGACTACATCCTGCCGCGCAGTGCCAGCGTCGACAACCCCCTCACCATCGTGGTCGGAGGCTCCACCGGCGCCGGTAAATCCACCCTCGTCAACACCCTGCTCGGCGAACCGCTCACCCAGTCCGGCGCGATTCGACCCACCACCCGCCACCCCGTACTCCTGCACCGCGCAGAAGACGAAGCGGCGCTATCACCCGAACGCTTCCTGCCCACCCTGCCGCGCACCCGCACCTCCGGCATGAACGCCGGATCGCAGGCACTACCCGGCCTCAACCCGAAGATCGCGCGCGCCCTCATTCCTATTACTACCTCGGCGCTACCGCAGGGCATCGCGCTCATTGACGCACCCGATATCGACTCCGTCTCCGAGGAAAACCGCACCCTCGCCAAGGAACTGCTCTCCGCCGCAGACCTGTGGCTCTTTGTCACCACCGCCAACCGCTACGCCGACGCCGTGCCTTGGGAACTGCTCCACGAAGCAGCCGCACGCTCCATCGCCATCGCCGTGGTACTCAACCGCGTGCCCGAAGGCGACGAAGAAGCCATCGAAAACGACCTGCGACGCATGCTCGACGAGGCGGGAATCCACGCCGTACTGATTCACACCGTCACCGAACAGCCGCGCGACGAAAGCGGCATGCTCGCCCCCGTCAGCCTCGCCCCGCTGACCCTGTGGATCCGCGAACTCGGCGCCGACGCACCCGCCCGCGCCGCCATCGCCCGGCAGACCCTCGCCGGTGCCGTCGAAACCCTCGCCGGAAACCTGCAGGTGCTCGCCGCCGAACAGGCACGCCAGCAGGCGGCGCACCAGTCGCTTGCCACCATCGTCGCCGAAGAATACGAGGACGCGCTGACCACCATCGACGGCGCCCTCTCCGACGGCTCCCTGCTACGCGGCGAAGTGCTCTCGCGCTGGCACGACTTCGTGGGAACCGGCGACTTCTTCCGCTCCCTCGACAGCACCATCGGTCGCCTGCGCGACCGCGTCGGCTCCGCCCTGCGAGGCCAGCCCGCCGCCGCACAGAAGGTAGAAGACGCCCTCGAAAGCGGCATCCACGCCGTCGTACTGGATGCAGCCGCCCGCGCCTCCGAAAACACCCGCACCCGCTGGCGTGCCAGCCGCGCCGGACGCTCCCTGCTGGCACGCCTGGATGCGCCGCAGGCTACCTCTGCTGTGCCCGAACAGAACGCAGAAGCTAAGGGCGAGGTGCAATCCGCCGAGGACATCTTCTCCGCAGCCGTTGCCGAGCAGATTCGCCTCTGGCAGGGCTCCGTGCTCGAAATGATTCGCGAAGAAGGCGCCGATAAGCGCAAGCGTGCCCGCTTCCTCTCCCTGGGTGTGAACGCCACCGCCGTGATGCTCATGGTCGCCGCGTTCAGCCTCACCGGCGGCATTACCGGTATTGAGGCGGGTATCGCCGGCGGTAGCGGCGTGGTCGGCACCAAGCTGCTCGAGTCCGTCTTCGGTGAAGACGCGGTGCGCCGCATGGCAACCCGCGCCCGCACCGACCTGCTCGAACGCATGGCGGATCTGCTCACCGAGCACGCTCAGCCCTTCACCGCCGTACTCGAAGAAACCGACCCACAGGCTGATGCCGAGGACATTCACCGCGCCGCCGAGCAGGTGCATGCGATTGCCGCAGAAATGAGCGCCCAGAGTCAAACCACACAGAGCCAAGCCGCAGCCCACACTAACGGCACGGTTGCTCGCTAAACCACTCCGGACAGGCACCCCGCACCACAGACGAAGAAATAACGCACTATGACTACCCCCGAGAAGAAACTCGAGAACGCCGAGCGCAATACTACTGAGCGCAACACCGAGCGAGGCGCCACCCCCGCCGTGGCAACCTCGCCCTTCGCGCGCTCCGTCGCATCCCTCAAGGACGCCATCAGCTACGGCGAAGGACGAGTCCCCGAAACCGTGCTGCTCGACGCCGCCGCAACCCTCGAACGCCTCAGCCAACGCCGCGAACTCTCCACCGAACACACCGTCATCGGCTTCTTCGGCGCGACCGGCAGCGGCAAATCCACGCTCTTCAACGCCATCGCCGGACAGAACATTGCCCTCTCCGCGCCCACGCGCCCGACCACCTCCTCCGTGCAGGCGGCAATCTGGGAAGCCGAAGGCAGCGAAGAGCTACTTGACTGGCTCGGCATCGATAAGCGTGTCTACCCGCAAACCCAGGCGCTCGCCGCAGAAGGAGAGGCAACCGAGGGTAATGAGGCAACCGGGGGAGTAGCGGCACCCAATGCCGTCACCGAACCGGCACCCGGACTCTTCAACCGCATCCGCCGAGCCATCGGTGGACGCGGCGAAATGCGCACCCGCACCGGTGGCCTCATCCTGCTGGACATGCCCGACTTCGACTCGGTCACCACCACCAACCGCGACCTCGCCGCCCGCATGATGCGCTACGTGGACGTACTCGTCTGGGTTGTCGACCCCCAAAAATACGCCGACGCCGTCATCCACCGCGACTTCATGGTGCCGCTTGCCGCATCCGGCGCGCAGGCGCTCTGCGTGCTCAACCAGGCGGACAAACTCGCGCCCGCCGAGGTGCCCGCCGTGCTCGCATCCCTCACTCGCCTGCTCCAGGCTGAGGGCACCGAAGCGCACCTGCTCTCCGCACCTATCGCCGTCTCCGCGCGAACCGGTGAGGGCATCGACGTGCTCCGCGACCTGCTCGCCCAGGTAGCCGCCGCCAAGAGCCTATCCCTGCAGCGAACCGACGCGCAGCTGCACGCCACCGCCTCCCAGCTGCGCACCTACGCAGGGGGAGAAGGCACCGTACTCGCCGGAGCCTACGCCCTCGACGCGGAGCAGAAGCTCGTGAAGGCATGCTACACCTCCAGCCAGGCAGAGCAGGTTTTGCAGGCGGCAACCGCCTCCTACCGCCGTACTGCGGGTCAGCACACCGGCTGGATTCTCACCCGCTGGATGAGCCGCCTAAAGGCTGACCCCCTGCGCCGTCTGCACCTGGGGCAGCAGGACGAAACGAAGAGCACGTCTAAGGCTGAGAAGTCCGCGGGCATGCTCGGTTCCGATAGCGAGAACGCACCCGAGCTGGTGGCATCCTCGCTACCCCCGCTGAGCGCCGCGCAGAAGGCTGGCATGGCAAACGCTGTGCGCCAATACAGCAAGCAGATGGCGGCTCGCATCGACGAACCGTGGAAGCGCAGCATGAAGGAAGCCGCCCTCTCCCGCGAGGCGGAGCTACCCGAACTGCTCGAACGCGACATGGTGCGCATCGACTACGGTCTGGGTCGCACCCGCGCCCCCTGGGTCATCTTCAATGCCCTGCAATGGATCGCGCTACTGAGCGCCCTGGTAGGTGTCGGCTGGCTGACCCTGATTTCCGGCATGGCATACCTGCAGATTCAGCTGCCGCCCGCCCCGACCCCCGAAGGCTCCCCAGTGCCCCTGCCGACCCTGCTTCTGCTGCTGGGTGTGTTGCTCGGTATCGCCTCGGCGGGTGTGGGTAGGCTACTTACCGCCATGGGCTCACGTTACTACGCACGTAAGCTGCGGGGTCGCCTGCAGACCGGCGTGGAGAAGGCGGTGCAGTCCTGCGTGGTCGCCCCGGTACAGCAAGAAGCAAAGCGCCTCAACGCCTACCGCAAGGCGCTGGACATTTAGCGGCGTATCATCCGAGAAACCGTATCAGGACAACCCGCATCAAACTAAGAGCGCACAAAAGAATCCCTCCCCACCTCAATCGAGGCGGGGAGGGATTCTTTTCGTTAAATCTACACGCTACTGAAGCTTAGTCCTCTTCAGTACTCTCACCGCAGGGAGCCTGCTGAGACGCCGCAAGCTCACGCAGACCGTCCGTAATCGCCTGAGCAGCCTTAACGACCAGCTCAGGGTAGTTGCGGTTCGGCTGGCGGGTCATGCGGTCAATCGGGCCTGAGATAGACACTGCCGCAATCACCTTGCCACCGGGCGCACGCACCGGAGCAGAGACCGAGGCGGTACCGCGCTCGCGCTCACCCACGGACTGCGCCCAACCGATGCGGCGCACAGCCGCGAGCATGGCGGCGCTGAAGTGCGCGTCGCGCAGGCCTTCAACAATGCGGTTCTGATCTTCCCAGGCCAGCAGAACCTGGGCGGCGGAACCAGCCTGCATGGACAGCTGGGTGCCAACCGGGATGGATTCGTGCATGCCGGAGGGTCGTGCCGCGGTTGCCGCGCATACACGCCAGTCGCCCTGGCGGCGGTACAGCTGGGTGGATTCGTCAGCTTCGAGGCTAAGCTTCTGCAGAATCGGGTCTGCCACGGTGATGAGCTCGTCAGCAATGGTTGCGGATGCGAGTTCGGTCAGGCGGGGTCCGAGCATGAAGCGCCCCTGCACGTCGCGGGCTACGAGGCGGTGGTGTGCCAACGCCACGGCGAGGCGGTGTGCGGTGGGGCGCGCCAGACCGGTTGCCTTGACGAGGTCACCCAGAGATACGGGTCCTGCCTCGAGGCAATCAAGAATGAGGGTCGCTTTATCGAGCACGCCAACGCCGGAGGAGCCGTGGGAGTGTACCTCTACCATCTGCTCGTCGGCGGCCATGTGTTCGGGCGGCTTGACGGGGTCAACAATCGGTGCGTTGTGGTGTGTGGATGCGTTGGGGTGACGCATTCCGTGTGCGTTAAAACGTGAGGCGGAAGGAGTCATTCTTATATTCTATCTCAGAATATGAAAGATACCCCGGACTTCATGGACTCTTTGAGATGCAGAGCTGAAGATGGAATCACCCCCTACGGGATAAATTGTGAACTTTTCATAATAAGTGTTTGTGTGGGTTTATGGGTGAAAATATGCGAAAAGACGCAGAAAAATGCGAATAATCTCGCAAAATTACCCTGGAGTCATAGAGTAAACCCACATAAAAACACTCGCTAGTTCGGGGTGTTTCTAGGCCGTCTCACAGGCTAAGAATCCGTGAAAAAATATGCGACACGCCGCAGGGAAATACCGATTTGAGGGTCCCATCGGGTACATAATCCGCCCCTCAACTCCGCAAACTTGCGGCACGCACCACACCGAACGCATCCACCGTAGGAACGCATCAAGCAGGAGAAAGCATGACTAGCGAACAGAACGCAACCACCGCGGGCACCCGTCCGCGCACCCTGGCAGAAAAAGTCTGGGACGCACACGTCGTCGTCCCCGGTGAAAACGGCAAGCCCGACCTGCTCTACATCGACCTGCAGCTACTGCACGAAGTGACCTCCCCCCAGGCATTCGAAGGCCTGCGCATCGAGAACCGCCCCCTGCGCCGCCTCGACCTGACCATCGCCACCGAGGACCACAACACCCCCACCGACAACATCTTCGGCACCATTGCCGACCTGACCAGCCGCACCCAGATCGAGACCCTGCGCCGCAACGCCAAGGAATTCGGCGTGCGCATCCACTCCCTCGGTGACGAGGAACAGGGCATCGTGCACGTGGTCGGCCCGCAGCTGGGTCTGACCATGCCCGGTATGACCATCGTCTGCGGCGACTCCCACACCTCCACCCACGGTGCGTTCGGCGCTCTCGCGTTCGGTATCGGTACCTCCGAGGTGGAACACGTCATGGCGACCCAGACCCTGCCCCTGGCACGCTTCAAGACCATGGCAATCAACGTTGAAGGCACCCTCAAGCCCGGCGTGACCGCAAAGGACATCATCCTCGCCGTCATCGCGCAGATCGGTACCGGCGGCGGTCAGGGCTACGTGCTCGAATACCGCGGCTCCGCGATCCGCTCCCTCTCCATGGAGGGCCGCATGACCATGTGCAACATGTCCATCGAGGCGGGCGCACGCGCCGGCATGGTCGCCCCCGACGAGATCACCTTCGAGTACATCAAGGGTCGCCAGCACGCGCCCAAGGGTGAAGAGTGGGACAAGGCAGTCGAGTACTGGAAGAGCCTGCCCACCGACGAAGGCGCCGTCTTCGACAAGGAAATCTTCATCAACGCTGACGAGCTCGAACCCTTCGTCACCTGGGGTACCAACCCCGGTCAGGGCATTCCGCTGAGCCACGCCGTTCCCTCCCCGGACGACTTCGAGGACGAGAACGACAAGGTCGCAGCAGAACGCGCCCTCGAATACATGGGCCTGGAGGCGGGCACCCCCATGAAGGAAATCCCCGTGGATGTTGTCTTCCTGGGTTCCTGCACCAACTCCCGCATTGAGGACCTGCGCGCCGCAGCGGACATCGTTCGTGGCCGCACCATCGCCGAGAACGTGCGCATGATGGTCGTGCCTGGCTCCCAGAAGGTCCGCGCGCAGGCAGAAGCAGAAGGCCTGGACAAGGTCTTCAAGGACTTCGGTGCCGACTGGCGCTTCGCCGGCTGCTCCATGTGCCTGGGCATGAACCCCGACCAGCTGGCACCCGGTGAGCGTTGCGCCTCCACCTCGAACCGTAACTTTGAGGGCCGCCAGGGCAAGGGTGGCCGCACCCACCTGGTCTCCCCGGTGGTCGCCGCCGCAACCGCTGTGCGCGGTACCCTGTCCGCCCCGTCCGACGTCGTGGCCTAGCACGCCGCTATAGCTAAGGAGCCATTATGGAACCCATTATTAAGCACACCGGCATTGGCGTGCCGCTGCGTTCTTCGAATGTTGACACCGACCAGATCATCCCCGCCGTCTACCTCAAGCGAGTGACCAAGACTGGCTTTGATGATGCCCTCTTCGCTAACTGGCGTAAGGACCCCGAGTTCATCCTGAACCAGGAGCCCTACAAGCACGGTAGCGTGCTGGTTGCGGGCCCGGACTTCGGTACCGGTTCCTCGCGTGAGCACGCCGTGTGGGCGCTGCGCGACTACGGTTTCAAGGTCGTTATCTCTGCTCGTTTTGCCGATATTTTCCGCGGCAACTCCGGTAAGCAGGGCCTGGTCACCGCACAGGTTGCACAGGACGATATCGAGCTGATTTGGAAGGCGCTGGAGCACGAGCCCGGCACCGAAATCACCGTTGACCTGGAGTCCAAGACCGTAACCGTGGGCGCGCTGGTTGTTCCCTTCGAGATTGACGACTACGTGCGCTGGCGCCTCATGGAGGGCCTGGACGATATCGGTCTGACCCTGCAGAACCTCGAAGCTATTGAAGCGTACGAGGCGAAGCGCCCCTCCTGGATGCCCCGCACTCAGGAGCTCTAAGTAGGGGAACTCTAAGCCGTAGATATATAAAGCTCGAAGGCGGCGACTGATTCAGTCGCCGCCTTCGAGCTTTTCTGTACCCAAAAACCTGGCACACATATGAATGTGCCTCCCCGGAACTTCCGGGGAGGCGTATTTATTCAATACCTAGAGCTTAGGCACCCTCAGTGATGGGGGTGTTCAAGGTTGCGTTCTCGGTACAGCTGTACAGCGCCGCCGAACCGGGGGAGCGCACACCCGCGGTCGGGTTCGCGTTCTGTGCGGTGGCAAGAGCGAAGTCAGAAACCACCTCGTGGTTAATGTAGCTGCCGCCTGCGCCGCCGCCGCTGCTCAGGGCGCTGAGCGAGTAGATGTTGCCTTCGCCCTCGAACTGCACCTGACGGCCGAAAACGCCCTCGTAGTATGAGCCAACGGTCCAGATGTTCAGGCCTGCGCCTCCGCCGCCGTAGCCGGCGCCACCACCGGATGCTACGGAGGTGAGGGAGAGCTTGCCGTGGGTTCGGGAAAGCAGCGCGCCGGAGCCGCCCTTACCGCGGTAAGAGCCGGTTGCGTTCGCACCGCCGGTGCCCTTCTCTCCCTCATGCACGGAGTCGCCCTGGTAAAGGTAGTAGCGCGGGAAGCTGTACGATTCGAACCAGGAGGTAGACATGGGCTGGAGCTTCAGCTCGTTATTCTCGTCGAGAATGCCGACCAGCGCCTCACCGAGGGTACCCGCCACTCCGGAGCGGCCAGCGGTACCGCCGGTGACCATGAAGCGCATGTCCAGGGTCTTGTCGTCCTCCTCAAGGGGCTTGAACTCCTGGTAGGGGCTTGCCATGAGCATGCCGCCCTGACCGGTGTTGTCGGTGCCCAGGTCGCCGCCTGCGCTACCGCCTGCGGTGGTGGATGCATCGCGACCGTCCAGCGCCACGCGCAGTGCCGGGTTCAGCTGATCCTTGGGCTGGGCGTTGAAGAGGCTCTGGTGGGTGGTGAGGGTGCCCAGCTGCGCGCCGCCGCCGCCAGCACCGGCAACGGCTACGACGGTGACTGCGCCGTCGCGGACGAGCTCGACCGCGGAGGAGCCGCCGCCGGACGCGCCGTACACGTAGCCGCTATCGGTGCCTACTACCTGCGCTGCGCCGGTTGCGGTGCTGGAGCCGGTGGAGTCGCCGCCTGCTGCGTAGCCTTCGCCACCGAGTGCGGGCTGTGCGCCAGCTGCGGAGCCGACGCCGCCGTTACCCGCCCAGACGCGCAGGATGTCGCCGGACTTGACCGCAAGAACACCGCTGAGCTGTGCACCGGCACCGCCGCCAGCCAGGGCCGCGTTCGTGACGTCGGTCAGGTAGCGAGGAGTGAAGGAAGACGCGGCACCGCCGGCGCCTCCCACGAGGTCGAAGCGTACTCGTCCAACGCCTTCAGGGACGAGCCATTCGGTGTATGCGCCAGCCTTGTCGTCGAAGCCGGTTGCGGTCGGCTTGAGGGTCAGAGCGGGGGAGCAGGTGGGCTCGCCGCTTGCCGCCCATGCAGGGACGGTTGCGCTGGCGAGGATAACGGGAGCACTCCACGCCGCACCCTGTACGAGGCGACGGCGCGAAATGCGTGATGCAGTGTTGTGATGTGTCATATTTGGGGTCCTCCGGTAGTTCGCGGATGCAGCCGCGAAGCGACCTGTGGTTGGTTGCGATGGGCCCTGGTTTTTAGTTGACTTTCGAATATTTACGGTGATGTTGAAGTGAATTTTTGAAGTTGAAGTGAATCAGGAAGCCGAACCGTTTTGGTTGGGTACCATCGCAAAGGTTTATGCAGTGAATGCACGCCACGCGCCCTCCCGTGAGGCTCTGTACTGCGCGGGTGCAAGGTCGGTGCCGGCGCCTATGCCGCAGTGTAGAGCTGATTGGCTCCTCCGTGAGAGCGGAGGCGCCGTTCAGTGGGCACGAGTGTGCACGTTATTGTAGGGGTGAGGTTGCTCTCAAGTTCAAATTCGGACGTTAAAAAGACGAAACTAACGTCAAATTTCGGCGAAGAAACAGAAAATGTTTGCATTAGTGTGAATGTTTGTGTATCTTTTTGTTTTTCTGGCTCTGAATCTGAGGGGGCCAGAGCGGTTTTTCACATACACAACAGAGCAAAATCTCAGTCACGAGTTCCAAAGGTTCTTCAGTGTTTGGAGCACCTTTACGCAGGGCTTAGAATAATGATGAATATATGCGCCCGTTTCGCCCTGCTACCGGCAGGGGCGCGGCACGACAGAACGCGGCGCATCGGCACACTGTTAAAGTTCGGCCTAAACCAGCCGACTCCACAAAGGATTTTTAATGACTGAGAACATCAGCAAGCTTCGCATTGAAGGTGGCACTCCGCTCGTTGGTGAGGTTCACGTTCGAGGCGCCAAGAACCTGGTGCCCAAGGCGATGGTCGCAGCACTGCACGGTTCGACCCCCTCGACCCTGCGTAACGTCCCTGACCTGAGCGATGTCGAAATCGTTACCACCCTCGTGGAGCTGCACGGTGCAAAGGTCGACTACGACCGCGAAGCTGGTGTTCTGACCCTCAACCCCGCACAGGATGCAACCACCGCCGCAAAGAACGCAGAGGAGATTCAGCTCTTCGGTGGTAACTCCCGCATCCCGATTCTGATGGTGGGCCCGCTGCTACACACCCTCGGTACCGCACGCATCCCCAACCTGGGCGGCTGCAAGATCGGTGACCGCCCCATCGACTACCACATGTCTGCGCTGCGCAAGTTCGGCGCAGTCGTTGAGAAGGACGACGAAACCGGCACCACCTTGATTGTTCCCGAAGAGGGTCTGAAGGGTGCAGAGATTGTGCTGAACTACCCCTCCGTGGGCGCTACCGAGCAGGTCCTGCTCACCGGTGTGCGCGCTAAGGGTAAGACCATCCTGCGCAACGCAGCGATTGAGCCCGAAATTATTGACCTGATTGCTGTTCTGCAGAAGATGGGCGCGATTATCTTCATTAACGAGGACCGCACCATCGTCATTGAGGGCGTGGACGAGCTGACCGGCTACGATCACGCGTCCCTGCCCGACCGTAACGAGTCTGCTTCTTGGGCTTCTGCGGCGCTGGCTACCGGCGGCGACATTTTCGTGCGCGGTGCAGCCCAGAAGGACATGACCGCGTTCCTGAACCAGTTCCGCAAGATGGGCGGCCTGTACGAGGTGACCGCCGAGGGCATCCGCTTTACCCACCCGGCTCAGCGCACCCCCGGAGCTCAGCTGAAGCCCATCGTCTTTGAGACCAACGTGCACCCCGGCTTCATGACCGACTGGCAGCAGCCCCTCGTCGTGGCGCTGACTCAGGCTAAGGGCGCGTCCATCGTGCACGAGACCGTGTACGAGGAGCGTTTCGGCTTCACCAACGCGCTGAAGCAGATGGGCGCAGATATTGTCGTCATGCGTGACTGCGTGGGCGGCACGCCCTGCCGTTTCGAGGGTAAGGGCTACGGTCACTCCGCTATTATTTCTGGCCCCACCCCGCTGACCGGTGCCGACATTGAGGTTCCGGACCTGCGCGGCGGCTTCTCCCACATTATTGCTGCTCTGACTGCTAAGGGCACCTCTCACGTGAGCGGTGTTGAGCTGATTGCTCGCGGCTACGAGAACTTCGAGGAGAAGCTCAAGGGCCTGGGTGCCAACTTTGAGGTGCTGGCACGCAAGGCGTCGAAGGCTCCCAAGCCCGATGCAGCAATCGTCGTTGTTGAGCCCGAGGAAGTTGAGGTTCAGGACTAGTGAGCGGACAGCAGGGAAAGCAGGCTCTGCCTGAGATTGAGCCCACCGCCTCCGGTGATGCTCTGTACAAGGTGCTCGGTAACGCTGCGCGCGGGCTGTACAAGCTCATCGCGCGCGTTGAGATTACCGGCCGTGAGAACCTGCCTAAGAGCGGCGGGTACATTATCGTGGCTAACCACACCACCGAGCTTGACCCGGTGACTGTGGCTTTCCCTGCTTTCGTTGAGGGCGCCCTGCCGCGCTTCTTGGCGAAGGATTCGCTGTTCCGCGCCCCCGTGCTCGGCTACATTATGCGCAAGCTCGCGCATATTCCTGTGGTTCGCGGTTCGGTGGATGCGCGTAAGTCCCTGATTACTGCCCGCAAGATTGTTGAGGCTGGCGGTGCCGTCGTGATTTTCCCGGAGGGCACCACCACCCATGATCCGCAGCTGTGGCCCATGCAGGCGCGTACCGGCGCGGCTCGTCTGGCTCTTGCGACCGGTGCGCCCGTCTACCCGGTGGCGCACTGGGGTGATGAACAGATTCTCGGTTACGTGGATGAGGCTGGCGAGGACGGCCGCATCAAGGAGAAGCGTAAGATTTCGCTGTTCCCGCGCAAGACCGTTCGCGTAAAGGTTGGCAAGGCGCTGGATATCGCCTCCCTCGTTGAGGATACCAGCCCCGAGGCTAAGCACACCCGCACCGAACTGGGCGTGGTCACCGACGCCATGCTGGACGCTATTACCGCCGAGCTGGAGACGATCCGCGGTGAGAAGGCTCCTGAGGGTCGTTGGAACCCGCGCACGAAGCGTCGTGAAGCACCCGGTACCCCCTCGGGTCCGGTTGGTGGCGCGCTCGGCGAACCGGACGAAAAGTAGCATCCCAGATGGGAAAATCGTAGAGGCCCTGACAGAAGCCGCGGCTATTTGCTGAGGCGCCTGTCAGGGACTCGCACAATAACCTCACAAGGAAGAGAGGCAGGTGTTTTCGTGACCTTCTTTGGACGCACCCCCGCAGCAAGCCCTGAATTTACCCCTCCGGCAACCGTACAGTCTATTGCGGTGCTCGGTGCCGGTAGCTGGGGCACCGCTTTCGCTAAGATCGCGGCGGACGCTACCCGCGAGCGCGGCGATGACACCCGCGTGACCCTCATCGGTCGTGATGAGCAGGTGATGGCTGAGTGCGAACGCACCCGCGAGAACGCCCGCTATTTTCCGGGAATGAAGCTGCCGGATAACATGCACTTCACGGCGGATGCCCCCGCGGCGCTGACCGGCGCCGATATCGTGGTTCTTGCCTTGCCCGCGCAGGTTCTGCGTTCGCAGTTGCAGAGCTTCGCCCGCTATATTGAGCCGAACGCCATGCTGGTGTCTTTGGCGAAGGGCTTGGAGACCGGTACGGGTCTGCGCATGTCGCAGGTCATTACCGAGGAGCTGGAAGAATCCATGGCTCTGCGCGGTGCTGATCTGCGCGCGATCGGCCATATTCCGCACCGCGTGTGCGTGCTCTCGGGCCCGAACCTGGCGAAGGAAATCATGGGGGAGGAGCCTACCGCCTCCGTGGTTGCGGCTCGTACCCTGCCGGTGGCTGAGGCTGTTGCTCACGCGATTGCGTGCGGTTACTTCCGCCCTTACACCAACACGGATGTGGTTGGTACTGAAATTGGTGGCCTGGTGAAGAACGTGATTGCCCTTTGCGTGGGTATTTGCGAAGGCCGCAATTATGGCGATAACTCGAAGGCGTCCATTATGACGCGCGGTCTGGCGGAGATTACCCGCCTGGCGGTGGCGTTGGGCGGCGAGGCTGCGACGATGAGCGGTCTTGCCGGTATGGGCGACTTGATTGCGACCTGCTCTTCGCCGCTGTCTCGTAACCACACGGCGGGCCGCCTGCTGGCTCAGGGTGTTACCCCTGACCGCCTGCACGAGCACATGAGCCAGACGGCTGAGTCGATTAAGTCGGCACCGGTGGTGGCTGAGCTGGCTCGTCGTCACGGCGTGGAGATGCCCATTGTTGAGGCTGTGGTGGCTGTGCTTTCGGGCCGTATTGGTATTGAGGAGTTGGCGCCTCAGCTGCTGGGTCGCCGCCTCAAGCATGAGGGCCACTAGGTTTTGAAGCTTTCTGGTGTGCCGGCACCCCTTGATTCGGGTTGTGTGCCAGGACATACTAGAAGAAGATTGAATGTAAACATCCAAGGACGGATACCGTTGCGGAAAACCGGTGCGTGAGAAACGCATCAGTGACCGCGACGGTATTCGTGCGTTAGGATTATTGACGCATTGCCGTTCCACCTTCCGGACCTAATGGTAGGGGAACATTGACTAGGAGAAATATATGACCGAGAAGAAGACCGTCGCCCTGCTGTGCGGTGGCCGCTCCTCTGAGCACCCGATTTCGCTCATTACCGCTGCCGGCGTTCTGGGCGCTATTGACCGCACCGCCTACGACGTCATCACTATCGGTATTACCCGTGACGGCCGCTGGTACCTGACCGATGAGCAGCAGCTCGCTGAGCTGACCGCTGGCACACGCGGTACCGCAGAGTTCCCCGAGGGTACCCAGCAGGTGTTCCTGCCGATGGGCGCCGGCGATTCCCTCCTGACCCTGGTGGATGCTGAGGGTAACGTTACCCGCACCGCACCGGTGGACGTTGTGTTCCCGCTGCTGCACGGCCCCTTCGGTGAGGACGGCACCGTGCAGGGTCTGCTGGAAATGGCTGACCTGCACTATGTGGGTTGCGGTGTGACCGCATCCGCTGTGGGTATGGATAAGCACTTCATGAAGGTTGCTTTCGAATCCGCTGGCCTGGAGGTTGGCCCCTACGAGGTTGTCACCAACCGCCAGTGGGAGCACGAGGACCGCGAGCAGATTCTGGAGCGCGTGCTGAAGCTGGGCTTCCCCATGTTCGTGAAGCCGACCCGCGCAGGTTCTTCCTTCGGTATTACCAAGGTGGATTCGGTGGAGGAGCTCGTGCCCGCGATTGAAGAGGCACGCCGCCACGACCCGAAGATCATTATTGAGGCGGGTATTGTGGGCCGCGAAATCGAGTGCGCTGTGCTCGATGGCCACCACGGCGAGATGCCGCGCGCATCCTACCCCGGCGAGATTGAGGTTGTGGACGAGGACCACGGCTTCTACGACTTTGAGGCGAAGTACGTTTCTGAGTCTTCCGCTGTGACCGTGTGCCCGGCGAACCTGCCGCAGGATGTGCAGGATCGCCTGCGCGAGCTGGCTGTGAAGGCGTTCCTGGCGCTGGATGGCGAGGGTCTGTCTCGTGCGGACTTCTTCTACACTGAGGATGGCCGCCTGGTCATCAACGAGGTGAACACCATGCCCGGCTTCACCCCGATTTCGATGTACAAGACCATGTGGGAGAGCACCGGTATTTCCTACACCGACCTGATTAGCGAGCTGCTGACCCTGGCGATGGAACGCCCCCTGGGTCTGCGCTAGTTCTTGAGGTAGCGCTAGTTCTTGGGCGCACCGTCGTTTTGACTGCGCTTAGCAATTGAATACGTAACGGCGGGGGAGTAGCCCCTGTTGTAAGGCGCCTCGGTGCGGATTCTTGAGGGATTCGCGCCGGGGCGCTTTTTGCGCGGTGGGCAAGTTAATGCCTTTGTGGGAAGGGTAATTGGTACGTATTGAGCCCCAAAAGCTTATGAGAATCGCTCGTTTTTCACTCATGAGAAAAATCACTTACATTCGCCTCGGGGTCGCTTGGATGGTGGAGTGCAAGTTTTAAAGTGGTATTGATAAGGCAAAACGTAATTCTGCTCACAAGTGCATGAAATGATGCTTCTAGGTAATGAAAAGATGTTGTTGATGGTCGTTGCACATCTTGAAGCTCAAAGATTGGTATGAAAGCGCTAAAATGAGTAATGAAGAAAAAGCCGATTCGGTAGAATAGATGAAGGCATATCCAATCTACCCTAGCGATTGGGTATCTATTCACTCACAACGTATCAGAAAGTCAAGGACAACCTTTGGGAAAACGAAACCGTAAGGTGGTCTCTGCGAGTCTGGCGACAGCACTGGTTGCTTCCGGAAGCCCATACGTAGCCTCATTTGCTCAAGATGTGCAGGAGGCTGCGTCTCAGGTTCCGCTCAACCCTGTCGGCACCGCAAGCCTAACCCTGGACCCCACCGCAAACGCGGCATCTTCCTCTCAGACGGCAGTACCCACGCTCGCAACCGTGAGCGCATGGCCCACCGCTCAGGGGGACAATAAGACTGACAATGCGCAGGCAGAGCCCACCGCTCAGCCTAGCGCTTCTTCGAGCGCTCAGCCCACTGCTAGTGCTGAGCCTTCCGCAAGTGCTACGCCCAGCCCGGATGCGACTCCTACCCCGAACGCTACCGCGCAGCCTACTGCCGAGCCCACCGCTTCTGCGAGTGCTACCGCAACCCCGAGTGCTACGGCGAGTCCTAGCGTAGAGCCCTCTAAGGATGCGACCGCTGAACCTACCGCTACGCCGACCGTAGCTCCTAGCGCAAGTGCCGAACCGAGTGTTGCTCCTACCGCAACTCCGACGGCTGAGCCGACTGTAGCTCCGACTGTAGCTCCGACTGCGGAGCCTACGGTCCAGCCGACGGCAGAACCTACTGTTGCTCCCACTCCGGAGCCGACCGTTGCGCCTACTGTGGAGCCCACCGCGGAACCCACCAAGGATGCAACTCCTGAGCCTACTCAGGATCCGACTCCTGAGCCTACCCCTGACCCTACTCCCGAGCCGACGAAGGATGTAACTCCCGAGCCGACCCCGGAGCCTACTCAGGATCCGACTCCCGAGCCGAATCCGGAGCCCACTCCTGAACCTACTTCCGAGCCGACGAAGGACGTAACTCCCGAACCGAATCCGGAGCCCACTCCTGAGCCGACCAAGGACGTAACTCCCGAACCGACCCCGGAGCCGACCCAGGACCCCACTCCGGAACCGAATCCGGAGCCGACCCAGGATCCCGTCCCGGTTCCCGAGCCGACTAAGGACGTAACTCCCGAGCCGACCCAGGAGCCCTCTCAGGTTCCAGTTGTTCCGGCCCCGGTTCAGGATCCGACTCAGGAGCCCTCCAAGGAAGCTAAGCAGGAGCCGACCAAGGATGCGGTCATCCCCGTGATTCCGGTAGCTCCGGTAGAGGATAACAAGGACAGCTCGGACTCCAAATCGGTTACCCCGATCGAGACCGAACCTGTTGCTCCGATTCCTCCGGCGAACAACCCGGTGACCGTCCCCGGCAATCGTCAGGAAGTCTCTGGGGAAGATGTCATCATCTCCATTGAGCTTCCGCGACCGGGCAACTCCTCTGAATCCTCAAGTTCCTCTTCGGGATCTTCGAGCTCTTCACCGAGCAAGGCACCGAGCGACAGGCTTGATGGCGACGATGACGATCCGTTGCGTTCCGGCGGTACCACCCTTGGACGAATTGCAGCCAATAACGGCTCGAATGACTCCATCCCGGGTGCGGCAGACTGGGTTGCTGGATACCTCTCGCGCAATAAGACCGACGAGGACCACTCCCACGAGGTAAGCCCCTCGAGCTCCTCAAGCTCGGTATCGGCTTCGAAGTCGCCTAGCTCCTCCACCTCGGCTAGCGCCAGCCGCTCCGCAAAGAGCGTGGCAAAGGCTGACGGCGCGAACGCCGCCCAGGAGCAGGCCGTGAAGAATGCGGACGCGGACGATTCCGGACTTTCCGGCATTGCACCGCTGATCCTCTTCTCACTCATCGGTCTGGTGCTGATTGCTCTGGCAATCCGCTACTTCAGCCGCGGAGCATAAGGCGAACATAACGCGTAAGAATACGCGATAATAGAGGATGTGAATCCTCAGACTTTTAGCGAAACGCGGGACAACCCCATGCGAGAGACACCTCTCTCAAAGCTGGGGGAGTCCCGCGTTCTGCGCGCTTTCATGCCGATTATCAACGCCCACAACGAGCAGGTTGCCGCTGCAGCACGCCAGGCGGGGCGCATCGAACCCCTCGAGGTGGGCCCCGGCGACGACTGTGCCGTTCTCGCCGAGCCCGCGCCCGGTCAGCGTACCGTGGTCACCACCGACACTCTCGTTGAGGACCAAGACTTTATGAACCTCTGGCCCGGCGGTATCGCACGGGCGGGCGAAGACGGTGAGTTCAATCTGGAACCCGCCCGCAGTAGCGGCTACGATGTGGGGCGCAAAGCCGCGACCCAGAACCTCGCCGACGTTGCCGCTATGGGTGCGCGCCCGGCGAGCCTCTTCATCTCCTTGAGCCTGCCCGGTAGCACTCCTTACGGCTGGATTGACGGCTTCGCCCACGGCATTGTGGACGGAATCAACGCCTGCGGAGCCACCGAATGCGTGATTGGCGGCGGCGATATTGGCGACTCCACCGAAATGTCGGTGACCGTTACCGCCCTCGGCTACACGGACCGCGCCGTGCTACGCTCCGGCGCGCGCCCCGGTGACACTATCGCCCTGGCGGGGCGTACCGCCTGGTCCGATGCCGGTCTGCGCCTGCTACTCAACCCGCTCTCCCTGCCCGCCACGGCACTGTTGCGTGCCATCGCCGCAGGCCAGGAAGTCGAAGCGGCGCTGGATGCGGTGGGACAGGCGTGGGCTCAGAAGCAGATTGAAAAGCAGGGCGAGGGATCGGCTGTTGCTCTTCCCGAGGGGCTCATCGAGCTCGCCCGCACCCTCACCCCCGAAGATGCCGCGCACATGATTGCGGTCTGCGAGCGCGCCGTCGCATCACAGCACCACCCGGTCAGCCCCATCCCCGCCGGTGAGGTGGCACGCCAGCATAAGGCAAGCTCCATGCTGGATCTTTCCGACGGACTCGTCAAGGACGCCGGGCGAGTTGCCGCCGCCTCCGGGGTGCAGATGCGCCTCGACCGCGCCGCCGTGGATGCTTTCGCCGAGCCGCTGCTACCGTTGGCGCGCCTGCTGCTGGCGATTGGTGAGCGCAACGAGGCGGGGGAGAGCCCCGCATCCCTGGCGCGCACCTTCGTGCTGGTTGGCGGGGAAGACCACGGTCTGCTGGCGACCTTCCCCGGTGAGGTGCCCGAAGAGTTCGTGCCCCTGGGCACCTGCGTTGCGGATGCCCCGGAGCGCGGTCTGAGCGCCGAACTCTACGGTGCCGAGCGCCGCCACAATGCGGTGACCGGCGCGGCGGTCGTGATGGACGGCCGCTCCCTGGACGGCATGGGCTGGGAACACTACGGGGCTTCCGCGTAGGAGCTCTACCGGGTGCTCTGCTGGGTACCCTGTTGAGCACTCTACCGGGCACCCTGCCGGGGGCTGGCGAAATGTTTTAGCCGGCATTTTCAGCCAGCGGGATAGATGACCGGCAATACCGTACATTTAACCGAAATTACCTAGAATAGAAGTACGAAACAGGTTAGATTCAGCCCGTGCTGCGGGCAGTGCAGAGCATCGAGAACTAGCTGAGAATTCAGCCGAGAACCACGCGAAACTGACGAAACCGACGAGGAGGGTAGCGTGAACGCAGAACAGAACCAGCGCACCGAAGAGCGCGAGATTTACCGCCGCGCCTGCGTGCGCGCCTACCGCTTCGGCGTAGCGTGGTCCACCGCCGCCCGCACCACCATCGAACGCTACCGCGAGGCGCTCAACGAGCTCAACGGGTTCCCCGTGCCCGATAAGGATACAGGCTCCAATATTGCCCACACCCTGCTGACCCTGACCGAGGAGTTTGAGCGGGGCATGGAGCAGATTCTGCCCAACCGAGATCTACCCAGCGGGGAAGAAGCGTACGCACCCGAAGCTGAGTCGGTGGAAAGCCCCGAGGAAGAATCCCTCGCCCATCTGTGGGTTCAGCTCGGCGATATTTACGAGCACGCGATTATGCGCGCATCCCGCGTGGCGCGCGGCAACTCCGGTACTCTGCTCTGCGCCTGGGCGCTGGAGGCGGTGCGCAGCTACTGGTTCCTGCCCGGTAACCTCGCCCAGGAGCTTGGCGAGGCGGCTGCCGAGTTGCCGCTCGTGCGTGCCCTGGAGGCAGACTACGAGCGTGTGCTGGCTGGCGGTTCCCAGCCGAAGCATCGCGAAGTGAAGCTGGAGTACGCCCACGCGGAGGCGCGCGCAATGGCGTTTGCGGCTGAGCGTATTCGCGCCAGTGTGGGGGAGCAGATGGTGCCCTCCACGATGCTGTCGGTTATGGTGGAGCTCGCCCGACTGGACGCGCACTACGATGCATCGCAGGACGCAGAAGTTGCCGATGAGGCATTGAAAGAGCGTCGACGTGCGCTGATGCTTGCCGCGCTGGAACGCACCGCGGACTTCCCGCCCTCGCCCGAGCTTGCCGGTTTCGTGGATGCCGGCGCGCTCGGCTTCTACCTTGCCGTGGTGCACTCCAACCCGCGCTGGGAGGGGGCAACCCTGAACGAGGCGCAGGTGGAATCCATGCTGCGTGCGCCCTCTGCAGCTGGTTCTGTCGCGCGGGCGGCTTCTGCGGCAGGTTCTGAACCCGCCGAGCGCGCAGAAAGTGAGGGGGAGAGCGGCTGGGAGCTCATGGGTACCCTGACCTGTGAGCCCCTCGCCCTGGCACAATTGCGTCCCGAACTTGAAGCCATGGGTGACAGCCTGCTCATTACACCCCTGGACATGGCGGCTGGGCTTTGGGCACTGCACGTGCACGTGCCCGAGATTGAGCCCGCCCGTGCGCTAATTATGGGTTACGGACAGTGGGCGGATGAGCGTATTTCCTCCCTGGCGGATGGTCACCACGCCGACCATGCGTGTGGTGCGGAGGGTGGCGCATGAGCCCCGCCCGACATTCCGTAAACCCGCAACAGGAAGCCCTGGACTTGGGGCTTCCTGAGCCTGCTCCCGCTAAAACTAAGCCGACAAATATTAAGCCCGCGAAAGCTGAGGCAGCGCAGAGTGAGCCCGTAGATTCTGAGCCCGTAGATTCAACGGTTGTGGAGCCTGCCCGCGCCGGTTCTGCGACCCGTGCTGATTCTACGACCCGAACCCAGCCGCGGAAAAAGGATGCGCCGCTACTGAGCGATGAGCAGCTCCGCACCACCGCCGAGCTGACCGTGCGCGATCTTGCCGCCTACGCCCGAGGCGAGGTGAGCCGCGCCGAGCTGAGTGAACGCGCGGCACAGCGCGCCAGCGCCCCCTACCGTAAGGCGCTCAAGACGCTCAAACATTCGCTGGGCCCCGCCGCGCACACCATGACCGACGACGCTATCTACGAGCTGGTCGATATTGCGTTGGCGGCGCGGCAGGCAACTCAGCGGGATGCAAAACAGCCGGAAGTACATCAGCCGGGGGAACCTGCCCGGAAAGCACCCGCTCGGAAGAAACCGGCTCAGAAGAAGCCAATTCAGAAGGAACCTGCTCAGAAGGAACCGATCCCGCAGGAGAGCAAAACTGCCGCGCGGGCTACTTCGGTGCGCCCGCAAAAGGTAACGAAGGCAAGCGAAGGGGGCGAGCAGAAGAACGCGCCGCAGAAGAATGCGCCGAAGAAGATCGAGCCCGAGGCGGAAGCTGAAAAGCCCGCGCCCAAAAAGACTGCACCCAAAAAGGTTGTAGCGAAGAAGACTGCTCCCGCAAAGAAAGCCCTCGCCCAGAAAGCTTCCGCAAAGAAGGCAACCGCTGAGAAGGTTGCGGCCGAGAAAGTCGCGGCTGCGAAGTCCGCCTCAGCCACCGCGGAGGCTAAGAGCCGTGCCCTGGCGCGCTACGCCTCCGAAGACCGCATCGAAAATGCGCCGCTCAAAAAGTACCTTCCCGCACCCAGCACTAAGGCAATCGCCACGCACCTGGACCTGCACACCGTCGGGGAGATGCTCGAATACTTCCCGCGCAAGTACCTGCCGCGCGGTGAGCTCAGCTCCTTCGCCGAACTCGTTGAGGGCCAGGACGTCACCATCATCGCCCGCGTGGTGCACGTGAGCACCCGAACCATGGCGGCACGCCGCGGCAAAATCACGGAAGTGACCATCACCGACCGGCTCTCCGACGCCACCGGGCAGGACGCACCCGCAGGTTTTGGGGCTGCCGGTTTTGGTGCCACTGGTTTTGGGGCTGGCGGTCCTGTATCCGTGGTGCCCGGGCGCGCTAACCGCCCCGGCGTATCCGGCGTATCCGGTGCATCCAGCGTATCCAGAGTATCCGGTGCGCCCGCGCAGAACTGGCAGGCAACCGGGATGCACAACCCGCGCATTAACGCGCTCGCTAACTCCAGGCAGAACCCAGCTGCCCAGAACCCGGCACAGGGTAGGGGAGCGCAGCCCGCCTCCTACAGCGGCTACGCAGACAGCTACGGCCAGGATGATTTCGCGCAGGGAGGCCTCTTTGGCGTGCCCAGCATGACGAATCCCGGTGCGCTCATCGGCTCGCAGATGAAGCTCTCCTTCTTCAACGCCTGGACCGCCGCCCGCGAAATCCACGAGGGCGAAACCATGATGTTCTCCGGCAGGGTCGGCATCTACCGCGGCGAATACACCCTCACCAACCCACACTACGCCCTGCTCTCGAAGGACGCCTCCGGCGCGGACGTCACCGACGCCGCCACCGCCCCCGTGCCCGTCTACCGCGCCCCCGTGAAGCTGCCCACCGACCGCATTAGCGGCTACATGGCGCAGCTGCTCGAAAAGGTGCCGCTCAAAGAACTCGAAGACCCGGTACCCTACACGATTCGTCGCGCCCGCAAGGTGCCCTCGCTGGAGTGGACGTACCGCGCCCTGCACACCCCCGATTCGGAGGACACTTGGCGTGCCGCGCAGGCGCAGATGCGTTACCGCGAGGCGTTCGTGCTGCAGAGCGCGCTCGCCCGCCTGCATTCGGTGCGTGCCGCGCACCTGACTCAGCCGCGCCCCGCCGTGGAGGGCGGCCTCGCCGATCGGCTGATTCAGGTTCTGCCCTACGAGCTGACCGAGGGGCAGCAGAAGGTGGGCGCTGAGATTGCCGCGGATTTGTCGAGTGAATCGCCCATGAACCGCCTGCTGCAAGGTGATGTGGGTTCCGGTAAGACTGTGGTGGCTCTGCGCGCCATGCTGCAGGTTGCCGATGCGGGCGGCCAGTCCGCGATGCTCGCCCCGACCGAGGTGCTTGCCGAGCAGCATTTGCGTTCGGTGCTGGACATTCTGGGGGATATGGCGGCGCCCGAAGACTTTGACGATTCAGCCGCCGGTTCCGCCGAGGGAATCCCCGCGGGGAGCGGGGAGGAACCCCGCCGTGTGCGTGTGCGCCTGCTGACCGCCTCCATGGGTACCCGCGCCAAGCGCAAGGTACTGCAAGAACTCGCCGACGGCACCGCCCAGATTGTGATTGGCACCCACGCCCTGCTTTCCGATGAGGTGAGCTTCCACGATTTGGGTCTGGTCGTCGTGGACGAGCAACACCGCTTCGGCGTGGAGCAGCGCGACGGCCTGCGCGGCACCGGCGGCGCCCTGCCTCACCGCCTGGTCATGACCGCAACGCCCATTCCGCGTACCGTCGCCATGACCGTGTTCGGTGATCTGGACGTGTCCGTGCTCGACACCCTGCCCGCGGGCCGACAGAAAATCTCGACCCACGTGGTGCCCCTTGCCGAGAAGCCCGCCTGGGCGTCCCGGCTGTGGAGGCGCGCCCGCGAAGAAATCGACGCGGGTCACCAGGTGTATGTTGTCGTACCCAAAATCGGGGAGGATGGCGACAGCCTGGAGGAGGGTGCCGCGTTCTTTGGCGCATCCAGCCTGAACGGTGCGGGTGCGGGTGCGGGCAACTCTGCCCAGGGCTATTTCGGTCAGGGCGGTAGCGCCAGCAGCGACGGCAAGGTTCAGCTGACCTCGGTCGCCTCAATGTACTCCTACCTGAGCGCTGAGGACGCCCTCGTCGGCGTGCGTATCGGCACCCTGCACGGCCGCATGGACCCGGCGGAGAAGACCGCCGTCATGACCGCTTTCGAGCGCGGTGAGATTGACCTGCTCATCAGCACCACCGTCATTGAGGTGGGCGTGAACGTCCCGAACGCCACGCTCATGATCATCATGGACGCCGACCGTTTCGGCATCTCGGGCCTGCACCAGCTGCGCGGTCGTGTGGGTCGCGGCGGCTACGCGGGCACCTGCCTGCTGGTGACCCGCCAGGAGGAGGGGGGCGTGTCCCGCGAGCGTCTGGATGCGGTCGCCTCCACCACGGACGGCTTTGAGCTTTCCCGCATCGACCTGGCGCAGCGCCGAGAGGGTGATATTCTGGGTGCTGCACAATCGGGCTCGAAGAGCACCCTGCGGTTCTTGCGGGCGCTCGCCGATGCCGACATTATTGAGCGTGCCCGCGAGGATGCCCGCTCGGTGGTGGAGAAGGACCCGACGCTGGCTAAGCACCCGTCGCTGGCGCGCACGATTGACCGCGCCCTGGACGCTGACCGTGAGGCGTTCCTCGGCAGGGGATAGGCGCCCGACGGGGGAGAGCGCTCTGCCCCACCCCTTGAACTACCCGCGCACAAAAACAACTGCAACACACCACCTAGCTGTTTACTACTTCAGAGGAGAGACCCTATGAGCCGTATTATTTCCGGTGCCGCCGGAGGCGTTCGCCTTGTCTCGGTTCCGGGGGATAACACTCGCCCCACCACCGACCGGGTGAAGGAATCCCTCTTCTCCAAGCTGGAGAGCTACGACATTATTCGTGGCGCCCGCGTGCTGGACGCTTTCGGCGGCTCGGGTGCGCTGGGTTGCGAGGCGCTCTCGCGCGGTGCCGCCTCCGTGACTCTGCTGGACACATACCCGAAGGCTGTTGCGGTGATCCGCAAGAACGTTGCCGCGGTGGAGAAGGCGATGGGCCGCACCGGTTCTTCTGGCGCTACCGGTTCTGCGGCGCGCGTACAGCAGTCTCAGGCGCTAACCTACGTGAAGTCCGCTTCCGGTCCGTGGGACCTGGTGTTTGTTGACCCGCCCTACGCCATGCCGAATGAGCAGGTCAGTGAGCTGCTGGAGGCGCTCACCCCCAAGCTCGCCGAGGGTGCCGTGGTCGTGGTGGAGCGTTCTTCGCGCGATGCGGAGCCGGTGTGGGGCGAGGGCCTGTACTGTTTTTCGACCCGTCAGCACGGCGAGACGGTTCTCTACTATGTGGAACCTGACGAGGTGGAGGAGCAGGCGGGCGACGAGTTCGGCAACGAATCTGGCGAGGATGCTGAAGAGCTCGCCGCCTAAGATTGCCGCCGCATCTCACCGCCCGATCTTGCTACCTCAGCCTGCGCTCGTCCGCATGCCACTAACCCGCATCTTAAATTCGCCCGCATCTACTCATTCCAACCTCTGATATTTATTCGTGAAGGGACCGCCATGATTGCCCTCTGCCCCGGATCTTTTGACCCCGTGCACCACGGCCACCTGGAAATCATTGTCCGCGCCGCTCAGCTCTTTGACGAGGTGATTGTGGGCGTGGCACACAATAGCTCCAAGAAGTACCGTTTCTCCCTGGAGGAGCGCGTGCAGCTGGTGCGTGAGTCTCTGCAGGAGCTCGGCATTGAGGGTGTGAGCGTGGAACCGATTCCGCCGGGCGTGCTGCTTGCCGAGTACGCGGCGGAGCGTGGTGCGAAGGTGCTGGTGAAGGGTCTGCGTTCGGCGACGGACTACAGTTATGAGGCTCCGATGGCGAGCATGAACCGCCACCTGGCGCAGGTTGAGACGGTGTTCTTGGCGGGTGAGGATCGCTACGGTGCGGTGTCGTCCACGATTATTCGTGAGGTGGCGTCGCTGGGTGGTGACGTGACTCCCTTCGTGCCGGAGGCGGTCGCCCGCGCCCTGAAGAGTGCCTAGGAAAACGCCTCATCAACCCAGGCGCACACCACCTTGTGCGCACCCATCCGACACGCCCGACATGCCCACGGCACAGCAAGCTGTGCCGCCGACCGGGCACTTAAGTCCCCCAGTAGTAGCCCCGACCGTCCGATTAAAAGCCGCGCGGCGCCTCCTTAAGGGGATATTTAAGAGGTGAGCGCCACTTAAAGAGATTTAAAAGGCGCTTAATCTTGATTAACGGTGCGAATGACCCCTAAAATGGGACTTTGGTTTATACATTTCGTAAGGAGAAACGCCATTTCACGTGCAGACGCATCGCCGCTGGTGGTATCGGTTACTAACCTGATTCACCGCCCCGGCACCATGGAAACTCTCACTGAGGTTCTGCCCGCACCGGCAGACCTGGGTAACACGCTCATCGGCGTGGAAGAGGGTTCGGATATTGACCTCGATATTCGTATGGAGTCTGTTGTTGATGGTATCCTAGTTACCGGCTCCGTCGTTGTGGATGTACACGGCGAGTGTAGCCTCTGCTTGGATCCGATTGATTACGAGATGTCGGCCAATATTCAAGAGCTTTTCGTCTTTGAGAAGGCCCCGGCTGGCGGCCCCGAAGACGAAGTAGATGAGCAGTACGCCGTTGAGGATGATTCCATCGACCTTGAACCGGCTCTGCGGGACGCAGTAATCCTTCAACTGCCGTTCCAGCCTGTTTGTAGGGACACCTGCCAGGGTCTGTGCGCCGATTGCGGTGCGCGCCTGGAGGATGACCCCGGGCATCATCACGAGGTGTTGGATCCGCGCTGGTCGGCCCTACAGGGCCTGCTCGGTGCAGATACCGAAAACTAAATTGTTGTTACTAGAGATTGTGAGATAGCTGTGGCTGTTCCCAAGCGCAAGATGTCCCGCGCTAACACCCGCGCACGCCGTTCCCAGTGGAAGGCATCCGTGCCCCAGCTGGTTAAGACCGTTGAAAACGGTCGCGTGACCTACAGCCTGCCCCACCAGGCAAAGGTTGTAACCGACGCTGCAGGCAACGCCCTGTTCCTGGAGTACAAGGGCCGTAAGGTTGCAGACGCCTAAGAAGCGGTGAATCCTTATGACTGAATTTCCTAGTGTTGATACTAGGGAGTTGCGTAAACGTCTCGGAGTCGATATCGACGCCGAGACGTTTTTGCTATCCCTAACCCACCGCTCCTACGCCTTCGAGAACCCCGGAGTGGAGCATAATGAGCGCCTGGAGTTCCTGGGCGATTCGGTGCTTTCCCTGGCGATCGCTGAAGAAGTGTACCGACGCTACCCCGACCTGCCCGAGGGTGAGCTCGTGAAGCTGCACCACGTGGTGGTGTCGACGGTGGCGTTGGCGAAGGTGGCACGCGACCTGGACCTGGGCAAGTACATCCTGCTCGGTAAGGGCGAGATTCACACCGGCGGCGCCGATAAGGACTCAATCCTTGCCGACACCATGGAAGCGATTTTTGGCCTGACCTACCTGGAGTGCGGTCGCGAGGCGGCTCGCGACCTGGTGCTGCGCCTGATTGCGCCGCTGCTCGACGATGAGAAGGTCCTGAACTCTGGACGCGACTGGAAGACTGAGCTACTGAACCTTGCCACCGCCCGCGGCTGGGGAGATGTGCGCTACGAGGTCACCGGCGAGGGCCCCGACCACGCGCGCGTGTACACTGCGGTCGCTATTGTGGCGAACCAGCAGGCCGGTACCGGTGTGGGTCCGAGCAAGAAGGAGGCGGAGCGTCTTGCCGCTGAGCAGGCGTACCGCGTTCTGGTTTAGGCTCATTCAAGCATCCTGCAGGTTTGTTAGCTCTGCGGTCTCTTGATTCTGCAGCCCCGCTGATTGGAGGGAACCATGCCCGAACTGCCCGAGGTGGAAACTGTTCGTGCGGGCATCGCCGACCATTCGTTGGGTCGCCCCGTGCGGGCGGTGCGCGTGGTCGATGCCCGTTCGCTACGCAGGCACCTGCCCGGTCCCGCCCACTTTGAGACGGCACTCACCGGCAGGGCGCTGCGCGGTGCCTACCGCCGCGGCAAGTACCTGTGGCTGACCCTGAGCGAGGCGGACGGCACGCTTGCCGACGAGGCGCTCGTGGTGCATCTGGGCATGAGCGGTCAGCTGCTCGTGCGCGATGAGCCGGGCGGCGACTCAGGCAGCGAATCGGGCAGTGACTCGGGTAATGAATCTGAGGCTCGCGCGGCCTTTGATGAGCAGCCGCGGCACCTGCGCGTGGCGCTCGAGCTAGGACCGGTGGGAGCTACCAGCGTTGCGGGAGCCACCGGTGGCGCGGCGAGCGCCAACCGGGCAAACACCGGGCAGCGGTTGCTCTTCGTGGACCAGCGCATCTTCGGCGGCATGTTCCTCAGCCCGCTGGTACCGGACGTACCCGCAGCGGTTGCAACGAATAAAGCAGCGCCCGATGAAATGGGGCAGAGCGAAGTACCGGAGCATTTTCTAGTACCGGAGGCGGTCAAGCACATTGCCCGCGACCCGCTGGACGAATTCTTCGACCCCGCGGCGGTGCGCCGCAAGTTCCTGCGCACCTCCAGCGGCATTAAGAAGGTGCTGCTGGATCAGTCAGTGATCTCCGGCGTGGGCAATATCTACGCCGACGAGGCGCTGTGGCGTGCGCGGCTACACTACGCGAAGCCCGCACGCACCCTCAGCACTGCGCAAACCCGTGAACTGCTGGAGGCGGTCACCCAGGTGCTACGCGAGTCCCTGGCGGCGGGCGGCACAAGTTTCGATGCCCTGTACGTGAACGTGCTGGGCGAGTCGGGCTACTTTGAGCGCTCGCTGAACGCCTATGGTCGTGCCGGGGAGCCCTGCCTTCGTTGCGCGGAGGCGGGCCGCACAACCCTGATGGTGCGCGAGCCGTTCCAGAACCGCTCATCCTACCGTTGCCCGCACTGCCAGCGGGCCCCACGCTCTCGATAGGCACAAACTCACGCTAGTTATGCATATGACGGCGTAGCTACGTTCCTCCCATGGGGGATGTAGCTACGCCGTCATTCGTTTACAGCTGGGTTGAGAAAGGGGCTGGGGGAACCGACCCAAAAAGAAGCAGCTTAGCGGCTGTACCTATCCCCGTAGAACAGGCCCAGGCGCTCGTAGCCTTCCTCAATCGACACGGAAGGCTCCCACTGCAGCAGCTCGCGGGTGCGGCGCTGGTCAAACCAGTGCGCGGTCGAAAGCTGCTCCGCCAAGAACTCCGTCATGGGCGGCTCGTCACCGGCGGTCACGTTCTTCGGCAGACGCTCCCACACGCGCTCAATGACCTTACCCGCCAGGGCCGCAACCTTCGCCGGAACCGAGAAGCGCGGGGCGGGAACGCCCACCGCCTCACAGAAACCACCCAGTAGTTCAGCGATAGTGCGCGGCTGACCGTTCGTGACCACCAGCGCCTGACCAGCAAAAGCGTCGAGGCGCTGGTATCCGCGCACCACGGCGTCGGCGGCGTTGTCAATGTAGAGCGTGTCAATCAGGCCCGTACCGCCGGAGAGCAGCGGCAGGCGGCCCGCGGCGGAACGCTCCAGAATACGCTCGACCAGCTGGGTATCGCCCGGACCCCACATCAGGTGCGGGCGCAACGCGCCGGTGTGCATGACCCCGCCGCCGGGCAAAGGCGTGCCGTTCGCCTCCAGAACCAGCAGCTCGGCGGCAGCCTTCGAACGCGCATAGTTACCGCGCGCGTGCTCCGGGGATGCCACGCCGGCACCATCACCCACAATCGCCGCACCGGCATGAGCCACCGACGGCGAGGAAATGTACAGGAAAGAACCCACCGAATGGTTCAGCGCCGCCTGCAACAGGGTGCGGGTGCCCTTAATATTGATGCGCTCATAATCAGCCCACTCGCCGCTGACCGAAACCTTCGCCGCGGCATGCACCACGCCGTTCACGCCGGTCATCGCCAGAGCCACCGCCTGCGCGTTCGTAATATCGCCGCGCACCTGCTCAAAACGCGGGCGAATCGAATCGGGCAGAAGCGCCGCAATACCCGAATCGCCACGCTGAAAAACGCGCACATCGTAGCCGGCACGCAGCAACGCCAGCACGCTCTCACGACCCAGCAAGCCGCTCGCACCGGTAAAGAGGATGCGCTCGCCAATACGCGGCGCGAAATCGGGCTCCTCAACCGGGCGCAACGAACGCGGGGCGGGGTCGGCGTAGCGTGCCGCCAACGGCTGCGCCGGCTTGCGGAACCGAGCCGTCGGGGAGGTCACCGCATGCGCAGTCGACAGGCGGGGCGCAGACAGGCGGGGTGCGGGCTCGTGGGAAAAGGACTCACGCGAAGAATGAGGGGACATCATACTCCTTAGACTTAGGGATCCGGCAGACGCTTACGCCCCCGCCAGGACCTTCGACGCCCACTCACCCAGGGCGGGGCGGTCAATCTTCGAATTATGGCGAATATCGGTCGGATGCTCGTGCACCACCAGCACCGCGGCAAGCTCCACGCCGGTATCCTCGGCAACCTTCTGACGCACCAGCTGCGACAGCTCGAAGGGCGCCACACCCTCCGCAATGGGGAAGCGGCGAGCGCCGGGCACGCAATCGAGCAGGGCACGCTTGAGACCCGATGCTGACTGGCGCGCCTCCAGAGCGGCAGTATTTGCGGACGCCTCAATGACCAGCACCGGGGCGGCAGTACCTGCAGGACCCACAGCGACCAGGGCGGCGCGGCGCACCTCGGGCAGGGACTCTGCGGATTGCTCAGCCGCAACCGGGGTCAGTACACCCTGCGAAGTCAGCAGCACGTGCGCGAGGCGCCCCTCAACCCACAGGCGACCCGAAGCGTCCAAGTGGCCGACGTCACCGGTGTGATGCCAACCCGGAGTGCTAATGGACTGCTCCTCAGTCACCCACAGGGTGTCGTAGCGGTCCTTCACATGCGGTGCCGACACCAGAATCTCACCGGTCACACCCGGCTCGTGGGTCAGCTCATCCGCCACCGAACCGTCCTGCAGCAGAGGCGCAATAGCCACCGCCGCACCGTACACCGCGAAACCAACGCACACGCCGTCACGGGCGAACGGGTCAAGCACCTCACCGGCAGCATTCGGGGTGCCCTCAGCAATCGCCTGGCGAATCATCTCGAAAGACACATCGGTCACCGGCAGACCCTCGGTCATGCCGTACGGGGTGTGCAGGGAGGCGTTCGGCACCAGGGCGGAGAGCGCCTCCAGCAGCGGCACGGGAATCGGCGCGCCAGCACTCAGCACGGTCTGAACCTTAGCCAACGCCGCACGCTGCTCAGCGTTCAGCTCATCGGCGGTCGCCACCACATTTACCAGGGCGGCGGGGGAAGCGAACACGACCGACGCATCAATAGCCGCCGCAGCCGACGCCAATGCCGAAGCCGTCAGGGTCTTCGGGCGGGTCACATCCATCGTCGGGGTCACGCTGGTAGCACCCAGTGCCGGGCCCAACAGTGCAAACGGCGCGAAGCCAGCCACCAGACCGCTACCGGGCGCAAAACCGTACGTATTCGCAATGGCATCGCGCATACCCGCCAGCTGACGCTGCGTGTACACCACACCCTTAGCCGGGCCGGTCGAACCGGACGTGTATAGCACCGCCGCATCAGCATCCGGCACGGGGGAGGGGAACTCCACCACGGTCGGGGTGGGCACCGGCGCACCCGGAGTGCCGTCAGCGGCGGGCGCGGTAAACACCGAACCGGCAACACCCAGCAGCTTCTCCTGCACCGAACCCAGCGGCTCCACAGAAATACGCACACCCGGCCACAGCAGGGTACGGGCGGCACTGAGCGCGGCGGGAATACCCACCAGGAAGCTCGGGTTAGCGCCCTTCAACGCGCGAGTCAGACCCGGCAGACCCAGGCCGGTATCAGCCACCACAATGACCGCACCCAGCTTCATGCACGCGTAAATCAGGGTGGTCAGGCGGGCACCCGGAGGCACCATCAGGTTCACGCGGTCACCCGGGCGCACGCCCAGGGCATGCAAGCGGGTCGCGGCGGCGTTGACCTGCTGATTCAGCTCAGCCCAAGTCAGGGTCACGGACACGGAGGTGCCGTCACCCTTGGGGTCCATGTCCACCACGGCGGTGGAGATGTCGTCGGCGCGTTCGGTGAGGGCGGCGAGCATGGGGCGGAACGCCGCGGGAACGGTACCATCAGCGGCAGCGCCCTCGCCGGCGACCAGACCGTGGCGGCGCGCGCGGGCGGCACGATGCTCCGCCTCCGCATTACGCGCCGGAACCTGCACGCCGTCCTCCAGCGCGCCGAAAGTCTGGGCAAGCCACGAAATCATGGGGGAGGCAATATCGTAATCCTCAATGACCAGGTGCGAGGCCTTCTCGTAGCGGTGCACCTTCGCCTGCGGCATGCGCTCCATCAGGTCGAACAGGTAGCGGCGCTGGAACACCGGGTCCTTCGTGCCCCACTGGAAGAACGCGGGCACGTCCAGGTCACGGATCTGCTCGGCAATACGCTGCATCGGCGTATAGGAAGGAATATCGGTGCCGGTCGGAATATCGCCCACAAAATTACGCACACCCTCACGCCACGCCGAATGAGCGTACGGCGCGCGGTAGGTGCGGTAAATCGCCTCGTTCAGAGGGCTCGGGTACAGGCGCTTAGGCTGCTGACCCACCGGCTGCGGCAGGGCACCATCAAGCGCCCCGGCACCGGCAGAACCCGGCGCGGGCAGGCGGCCCTCGTTCTGAGCCAAACCCAAGGTCACATCAATAAATGCGGTCGAATCGTGAGTACCCCACTCGTGCACACCCAACGCCAGGCGCAGGGCGGCAGGGATATTCTCAATGCCGTCATGGTAGACCGCGGTATTCGTCAGCATCACGCCCGAAAGAATCTCGCGATGCTCCAGCGCCCAACCAAAGGACACCAGCCCACCCCAGTCGTGAGCGAGGGTCACGACCGGCTTATCGGTCTCATCCAGACCGAGTGCCTTCGTGAAATCACCCAGGTCAGCAATACGGTCGGTCAGGGAGCGGCGCTCACCCTCCAAATCCAGGTGGGTGCGCTCCGAATAACCCATATCAATCTGATCAACCGCAACCACACGCCACGGGGCGCGCTCATTCACGCCCGCATCCAGCACGGTACGCCACAGGTACGACCAGGTCGGGTTACCGTGCACGCACAGGATCGTGCCAATCGGCTCCAAACCCTGCTCGACCAGCACCGGAAGGTTATCCAGGTAGTGCCAGCGGCGCGCGCCAGCCTGCTGCGCCCGCTGCTCAATGGGGGCGGAGGTGGGCACCTCCAGAAGGTGGGAGTAGCGCGGGTTCACGCCCGCCCATTCCTCCGGGTTATACGGGGGCTGAGCCTTAGGGAAGTTCAAATGGCGCATGCTGGGAATCCTTCCGGATCGAATCGGTGAATGTCTACCGCACAGAGGTTAAGGGCTGCCGGCTAAGGGCTGCTGGCTAACGGGTTACCACTGAATCTCAAGCAGGGCAGTGTTCAGGCCAGAACCCACACCCATGCACAGAATACGGTCGCCCTTCGTGTAGGTCGGCGCGCACTCGGCGAGAGTCATCGGCAGAGCCGCCGCAGCCACATTGCCCCACTTCGGGAAGGTCAAGGGGATGCGCTCACGCTCAATACCGACCGCCTCAATAATGGCGTTTGTGTGGGCGTTAGAAATCTGATGGGTCACGTAGGAGGTCATATCGTTCCACTCCCAGCCGTCCTGATGCGCCTGCTCCCACGCCTGCGCCACCAGCTCCAGACCGTGCTTGAGCAGGCCCTCAGCGTCAGTGTTCATGCCCTGATCCGCCTCGCCACCGATGCACAGGTTACGGTGCTCAGTGCCCGCGCGGGACACCGAACCGACGATGCGGTGACCCTCCGGGTGGCGGTCAGCACGGCCAATCACAGCCGCCGCCGCGCCCGAACCGAGGGTCAGGGTCGCAAACTGAGCCAGCACATCCTCGCGGGTCGAATCGGGGTTGTTCAGGATGCGCACCGCGGTACGGTGCCACGGGGAGGGGTCCTCGCCAGCGACGATCAGGGCGTAGTCGATAGCGCCCGCATCAATCATGGTGGAGGCGACAGTCATCGCGTTCACAAAGCCCAGGCATGCGTTCGTAATATCGAAGTTCAGGGCGTGACGCGGCAGGTCCAGGCGGTCGTGCACACCCACCGAAACGGCGGGCTCAAAGTTATCGCGAGTCACCGAAGCGTTAATCAGCAGGCCAATCTGGGAACGGTCAATACCCGCCTGTTCGATAGCCTTCTCGGCTGCGGCAACAACGCCGTCCTCGAAGGTCTGGCCCTCAGCCCAACCGCGGCGAGTGCTAATACCGGCTAGACGCTCCAGCAGGCCCTTCGGCATACGCAGACGCTTATAGGTTTGGGCCAGCTGCTCATCGAAGTAGTCGCTCGTGACGACCTCCGGAGGCAGCTCATGGGTAATAGACAGCAGAGCTGCGTTAGCGTGGCGAATGTCAGAGTTTGTGCCGACCTTATCGGCGGATGCATTCATCAATGGTGTGGCCCTTGTAAATAGAAGTCAGTGGGATACAAAGACGGCGGGGATGCGCACAGCGGCCCCGCAGAATTCGTGATGCTCATTCCAATCTACCGCACCGACCGGGCGAACCCGTATCCGTAGACCCAATATGAACGCGCCCGTTCACCCCGCGCGTAAGATGATGCAGAATGAGGAACTTTGAACCCCCTTCACCCCGTGCACGTTCACGCCGCCCGCCCGCCGCACCGCGTACACTAGAGGGATGCCGCCACGTACCACAGAACGTGCCCGGCACACACCAGTTCTTCTGCAGAAAGGCCCCTTGTGCACCTGATGTCTCTGACCCTGCGCGGGTTCAAGTCTTTCGCCTCCGCAACCACTTTTGAGTTCACCCCCGGCATTAATGCGGTGGTCGGCCCCAACGGCTCCGGCAAGTCCAATGTGCTGGATGCGCTCGCCTGGGTTATGGGCGAGCAGGGCGCTAAGAGCCTGCGCGGCGGCAGCATGAAGGACGTTATCTTCGCGGGCTCCGGCGAAGCGGGTTCGGGCGACGGCGCCCAGCGTGCACCCCTGGGCCGCGCCAAAGTCACCCTGACTTTCGATAATTCTGACGGCACCCTCAGCATTCCCGCTGATCGGGTGCAGATTTCGCGCACCATGTTCCGCTCCGGCGGCAGCGAGTACGAGATTAACGGTTCCCCGGCGCGCCTTGCCGACATTCAGGACCTGCTCTCGGAGGCGGGTCTGGGTCAGCAGATGCACGTGCTCGTCGGCCAGGGTCAGCTGGATGCGGTCCTGCACGCCACCGCGCAGCAGCGCCGCGACATGATCGAGCAGGCGGCGGGCGTGGTCAAGTACCGCCGCCGCCAGGAGAAGACCAGCCGCAAGCTGGAATCTGTGGCATCGAACGTTACCCGCCTGAGCGACCTGGTTGCCGAGCTGGATTCGCAGCTGCAGCCGCTGAGCGAGCAGGCAGAATCCGCCGCGACTGCACGCCAGCTGCAGGCGCGCATCCGCCAGCTGGAGGCGGTGCTTTTGGCTCGTCAGCTGGGTGTTCTGCAGGCTGAGCAGGCGCAGGCTCTCGCCTCCGAGGCGGAAGGCACCCGCCGCGCCGAAACCCTGAAAGAACAGTTGGAGGCGGCACGTGCAGCATCCGCGAAGCATCAGCAGGAGCAGAACCGCCTGAACGCGGAGGTCACCGCCTGTCAGAAGGCCGTGTCGACCCTGCGCGAGTCCGCCGCGCGCGTGCGCACCGTGCAGTCCATCGCCGCTGAGCGCGTGCGCACCTACCGCGTGGAACTGACCGAGGCGACCGCCGCCGCCCGCGCCGGATACGAACGCGCCCTGGAACTGCTGGAGGAACGCCGCGAAGAGGCAGAGCGCGCGGTGGAAAGCTACGCCAGCTTTGAGGAGCGCTACGATGCGGCGCTGAAGAACGTTGAGAAGGCGGCGTCCGAGGTGGCGCAGACTGAGCGCGCCTCGGGTGAGGCGGCGCAGTCTCGTGCCCGCGCGCAGGCCCAGCTGGATGCCGCCCGCGCCGCTGCGGTGGAGGCGACCCGCGCCTACGCGGCGGCGGCTGAGCGTGCCGCAACCCTGCGTGAGGCGCTGGGCCAGAGCCTGGGTGAAGCATCCGCCGAACTGGACACTGAATCTGCCGAGGCGGTGTTCGACCCCGAGACCGGTGAGCTCGTGGAGCCTTCGAGCGAGAGCGCGAGCCTGCTGCGCGTGCTGGACGCCGTGCAGATTGACCCCGAGTATGCGCGCGCGGCGTCTGCGGCGCTGACCTCGCTGGCGACCGCGGCGTTGAGCGTGCCGGTTGAGGGCGCCGAGGTGTCGCAGCTACGCGGTGATAAGGGTGATGAAAGCAGCGAATCTGCCGCGAAGGAACTTTCAACAGAACTGCCCAAAACCACCCTGCCCGAATCCTGTGCCACCGAGCTGCGCGAGCTGGGTATCCGCCCCGCCACCGAGATGATTGAACCGCTCAGCGAGGACGCCGCCGCGCTCGCCGGCATCGACGAGCACGCCCTGGCGCGCGTCACCGCGGCGCTGGGTGAGCGCCTGGCGGGTGTGCTGTTCGCGCCGGATGCCGCCGCCGCAGAGCAAGCCCTGCACCTGCTCGCAGAGAGTACCCTCGCAGGTCAGCGCACTATGTGGCGTATTTTTGACCCCGCAGGCACCGAGCACACCCGCTACAGCCTGCTCTACCCGGCTGAGGGTGCCAGCCCCCTGGAACTTGCCGCCGCATACCGCGCCGCCTCCCAGGTCGTGACCCTCACCCGCGCCGAACTGGACGAAGCCGAACAGACCGTTCAGCAGGCTCAGACCGCGGCAGAATCGGCGGTCGAAGCAGAACGCGAGGCAGCGAAGGCAGCGGGCGTGGCGAGCGCCGAGCATGCCCGCGCCCGCGCCCAGGCGGAGTCCCTGGAAGCCTCCGCGCAGAACATTCAGAATGAGCGCGCCCGCCTGAACGAGCGCCTCACCGCCGCGGAGGAGTCCGTAGCCGAAGCGCGCACCGCCTACGAGTCGGCGCGCACCCGCGAGGATTCCTACCTGGCGGGCACGGGGGAGCAGGCTCCCGCGGCGACAATTGAGCGCCGCGCCCAGCGTTTGGGTGAGGTGCTTGCCGAGCAGGTGGGCGAGGGTGAGCAGCAGCTGCACGAGCTGAGCGGCGCCCTGAAGAACGCCCAGGAGGGCTTGACCAGCACAAATGATGAGGTGCAGGATTTGCAGGCGGCGCACGCGGCGGCGCTGACCCTGCTGGCGCGCACCCAGACGGAGGCGGCACGCGTGCAGGAGCGTGTGCAGGCGCTGGCTGAGCGTGCCCGCCTGGTGACCGGTTTGACCCTGGAGCAGCTGGAGGAGGAATACTCCGAACAGCTGCCGGTTGACGTGCCCGCAGATGAGGCTTCCGAAAACACCGCTTCCGAAAATACTGCTACCGAAACGGCATCAGAGACTACCGAAGCCTCCACCGAGAGCGTGCGCGCTCGCCTCAAGGCAACCCGCGCCGAATTGGAGGCGCTGGGCGCCATTAACCCGCTGGCGCTGGAGGAGTACGAGGCGCTGTCTGAACGCCACGCCTACCTGAACCAGCAGATTGAGGATTTGAAGGCGACCCGCCGCGACCTGAACACGGTCATGGACGAGGTTAGCAGTCACATTGCGGAGGTGTTCACCGCCGCAATGGAGGACATTAACACCCACTACCGCCGCATCTTTGAGACCCTGTTCCCGGGAGGCGAGGGCCACCTTGAGCTGGACGACCCGTCCGATCCGCTGAATTCGGGTGTGGAGATTCACGCGCGCCCGGCGGGTAAGAAGGTTAAGCGCCTGTCGCTGCTTTCCGGAGGTGAGCGTTCGCTCGCTTCGCTGGCGCTGTTGATTGCGATTTATATGTCTCGCCCGTCGCCGTTCTACGCCCTCGATGAGGTTGAGGCGGCGCTGGATGACCGCAACCTCTCGCGCCTGCTGCAGGTAATTGGTGAGTTGGGGGAGCGTTCGCAGCTGATTGTGGTGACGCATCAGAAGCGCACGATGCAGATTGCGGAGACCTTGTACGGGGTGTCGATGCGCGGTGGTGTGTCGATGGTGCTTTCTCAGCAGATGGAGGAGTTGCGCGAGCTGCTGTAGCCCGCCGCGTGCCCACCCCGGCGAACGTCACATGTCCTAGGAATGGTCATGTGCACCCCGGGGTACTGTTCACTGCCCGTGCCCGGGTACTATAGGGGGATATGTGCGAACACCGCCCACCTATTCGCGGTTGGCGTGGTGTTTCGCTGTGATCAGGCCTGATGCCCCGCCCTACCCGCGGTGCGCATCCGGCGGCAACCATCCAGGGAAGGAATAGTGATGAGCGAGAACCTGGCAGATGCTTTCCTCAACGGCGAGTCGTTGAAGAATGCCCCCGGCCCCTATTTTGGTGAGTACGGCGGGCGGTGGATGCCCGAGTCGCTGATTGCCGCCATGGATGAGCTGGAGGCAACCTTTAATGAGGCGAAGAACGACCCCGAGTTCATTGCCGAGTTCCAGCGTCTTTCTGCTGAGTATTCGAACCGTCCGTCGCTGCTGACTGAGGTTCCGAAGTTCTCTGAGCATGCTGGTGCGCGTGTGTTCCTCAAGCGTGAGGACCTGAATCACACGGGTAGCCACAAGATTAATAACGTGATTGGTCAGGCTCTGCTGGCTAAGCGCATGGGTAAGACCCGCCTGATTGCTGAGACCGGTGCGGGTCAGCACGGTGTTGCGACTGCGACCGCTGCGGCCCTGTTCGGCATGGAGTGCGTGGTCTACATGGGCGAGGAAGACACCGAGCGTCAGTCGCTGAACGTGGCTCGTATGCAGCTGCTGGGCGCGAAGGTGATTGCGGTTCAGAACGGTTCCCGCACCCTGAAGGACGCCATTAATGAGGCGCTGCGCGACTGGGTTTCGAACGTTGAGAACACCCACTACCTGCTGGGTACCGCTGCGGGTGCGCACCCGTTCCCGGCGATGGTGCGTTTCTTCCACGACGCTATTGGTTCTGAGGCGCGCGAGCAGATTCTGGCTGAGACCGGCCGCCTGCCCGATGGTATTGCTGCCTGCGTGGGTGGCGGTTCGAACGCGATCGGTCTGTTCCACGCGTTCTTGGACGATGCAACGGTTGAGATTTACGGTTTTGAGGCTGGCGGCGACGGCGTGGAGACCGGCCGTCACGCGGCGACCATTACTCTGGGCCGCCCGGGCATGCTGCACGGCGCGATGACCTACCTGATGCAGGACGAGGACGGACAGACCATTGAGTCCCACTCGATTTCGGCTGGTCTGGACTACCCTGGCGTGGGTCCGGAGCACTCCTACCTGTCCGATATTGGTCGCGTGACCTACGAGCCGGTGACTGACACCGAGGCGATGGACGCTCTGCGTCTGCTCTGCCGCACCGAGGGTATTATCCCGGCGATTGAGTCCTCGCACGCCCTTGCCGGTGCGCTGCGCGTGTGCCAGCGTTGGGCTGCTGAGGATCCGGAGGCGGCACGTGAGAAGACGATGATTGTCTGCCTGTCGGGTCGTGGCGATAAGGACATGGAGACCGCGCTGAAGTGGTTCGGTCTGGGTAAGGCGATTCCGTCCTCGACCCTGATGACCGGTAATAAGGAAGCTGCCGCATCCGCTGCACAGAACGCACAGGCTGAAAGTGAGGCTAAGTAATGAGCTACCAGGACGCTATTTCTCAGGCGGCACCTTTTACGGTGCTGGATGGTTCTTTCCCCGCTCCGAATGCGCAGTCGCCTCTGGCGGCTCGTCTGGCTGAGTGCGAGAAGCAGGGCCGTGCGGCGCTGATTGGCTACCTGCCGGTGGGCTTCCCGACCCTGGACGAGTCGATTGACGCGGCGATTGCTCTGGGCAATAACGGCGCGGACATTATTGAGCTGGGCGTGCCTTATTCTGATCCGGTCATGGATGGCCCGGTGATTCAGAAGGCTACCGGCGTGGCGCTGGAGAACGGTTTCAAGCTTCCTCAGCTGTTTGAGGCGGTCCGCCGCATTACCGAGGCGACCGACGCGGTGGTTGTCGTGATGACGTACTGGAACCCGGTTCTGGCGTACGGTGTGAAGAATTTTGCGCGTGATTTGGCGGCTGCCGGCGGTGCGGGCATGATTACCCCGGACCTGGTGCCTGATGAGGCGTCGTCGTGGTTTGAAGCTTCTGATGAGTACGGTCTGGACCGTATTTTCTTGGCTGCTCTGTCTTCTTCGCCGGAGCGTCTGGCGACTATTGCGAAGGCGTCGAGCGGCTTCGTGTACGCCGTGTCGGTGATGGGCGTGACCGGTGCCCGCACCTCCGTGTCGGAGGCGGCTCGCACCCTGGTTGCGGACATTAAGGCTGCCGGTGCGCCTCGTGCGTGCGTGGGTCTGGGCGTTTCGACTCGTGCCCACGTTGAGGAGATTGGCGAGTATGCGGACGGCGTGATTGTCGGTACTGCGCTAGTGAAGGCTTTGGCTTCTGGCGGTGTTGAGGCGGTGGCTAAGCTGACCCGTGAGCTGGCGGGGCGTGAAGGCTAATGTCTGATGTGCTGTCGCTGGCGAGCGTGCCGGTAGCTAACGTGCTGGCTTCGATTCCGCTGGGTTCGATTCCTTCGCCGAGCGTTTCGTACCTGCAGCTGGGTCCGTTCCGTGTGCATTTCTATGCCCTGTGTATTCTTGCGGGTATGGCGGTGTGCTTGTGGCTGGGTTCTCGCCGTTGGAAGGCGGCGGGTGGTACCCCTGAGCGCGTTTTTGACGTGGCGATGTGGGCTATTCCGGCGGGTATTATTGGTGCCCGCGCCTACCATGTGCTGATTACTGACCCGGGTAGCTATTTCGGTCCGAATGTTGCTGATCCGTGGGCTTTCCTGAAGATTTGGGAGGGCGGCATCGGCATTATGGGTGCCGTGTCGGTTGGTGCGTTGGGCGCCTGGTATGGTTGCCGCCGCTATGGCATGAATTTCCCTGCTTTTGCGGATGCGGTAGCGCCGGGTATTCTGCTGGCTCAGGCGTTTGGCCGCTGGGGTAACTGGTTCAACCAGGAGCTGTTCGGCAAGCCGACGACTCTGCCGTGGGGCTTGGAGATTAGCGCGTCGAGCGGTAATTTTCCGTCGCAGTATCCGGCGGGTACGCTGTTCCATCCGACGTTCCTGTACGAGTCGCTGTGGAACCTGCTGGGTGTGGCGTTGCTGCTGTGGCTGGGCCGTAAGGGCGTGCTGAAGCTGGGTCAGACCCTGTGGCTGTACGTGTTCTACTACGGTGTGGGTCGCCTCTTCATTGAGATGTTCTTGCGTATTGATACCTCGGAGATGCTCTGGGGCGTTCGTATTCACGTGTGGACTGCTCTGCTGCTGGTTCTGCTGGGTGCTGCTGGTTTTGTGGTGGCTGGTCGTCGTGCTGCGGCGAAGGCTGCTGCAGGTATTGAGCCGGCTCCGGCGGAGTTCGCTCCGAAGCCTGCCGCAGATGAGTCTGTAGAGGGCGCTGAGGAGAAGGCATCCGAGAAGGCATCCGAGAAGGCATCTGAGAAGGCAGAGCCCGCCGAGGATTCTGACTCTTCTGAGTCTTCGACGAAGGGCTCCTAGCTGACAAAGGGCTCCTAGCTTTCATCTTCTAGCTCCATCTAAATTTCATAGAAAAACCGCCGGATGGGGGAGTGCCCCCGTCCGGCGGTTTTTTATGCCCGCTATTTGTGCTTGCTGTCTGCTTCTTGCTGGTGGATGTTCTCATGGTGGCATGCGCCGGGACCCTGTACGGATTTGGGCTGTTGAGAAGGCATAATAGAGGTATTGCGTGTGGCGGGCACCCGCGTAAGGGGCATGAGGCTCCGTGTAAGGAGTATGAGGCTCTTTGAGTGCCCGTCGCGTCTGCGTTTAGAAACACCCACTCAACGTACAGGATTTTTATCGTGAGCTCTTCTGCCGGCGATTCTTCGCGCCCCGTTTCTCCTTCTTCTCGTCCGGGTCTGACCCGTCGTCGTCTTGTGGCTGGTGCGGCGTGGGCTGCCCCGGTTGTTGTGGCGTCGTCGGTGATTCCGGCGTATGCGGCTTCTGATGAGGAAGGCGAGTGCACCGGACCTTACGAGGATTCGACGATGATCACTGCCGGTGACGGCGTAAAGAAGGTTGCCGTGCTGACGGTTCCTGCGGGCGCTAAGCGTATGCGTTTTACCGCTGTGGGCGGTGCCGGTGGCACGAACTACACTGTGGCTGATGCCGGTTCCGGTGCCATGGTGGAGGGTTCTATGGCTGTGCGCGGCGGCCAGACTATTACTCTGACTGCCGGTTCGGGTGGTATCGGTAATGGTGAGCTGAAGCCCGCTGAGGGCGGCGACGGCTACGGTGTGGGCGGCTCCTCGAAGGCTTCTTCGCCGGTTCCCGCGAATGTTGTTTCTGCGATTAATGCTTTGACCCGCATTTCTGGCGGTGTGACCGGTCGCGGCGGCATGAGCGCTGTGCTGTATTCGGCGTCCGGCGGTGGTTCGTCCGCTATTGAGGTGGATGGCGTGCCGATGATTGTTGCCGGCGGCGGCGGCGGTGCCGGTGTGCTGGCGTCGTATGCGACGGTTCTGCCGAACCCCGCGAATGCGGGTGCTGTGCGCCCAACTGCGCACTATTCGCTTGATAGCTCCGGTGGCGAGCACCAGTTCAGCACCGGTGGTGGCGCTGGTTCGGGTGACGGCGACGGTTCGCCCGGTTTTGTTGGTTTCACCTCGTATGAGGCGCAGTCTGAGCCGATTCTGACGGTGAACCCGGGTTCGGGTGCCGCCGGTGGTGTGGGCGGTGCTGGCGGTGAGAAGCTGAACCCGCCGACTGTTGATGGTTCGGTGATTGGTTTTTCGAGCACCTCCACCCAGAAGCTGGTGAGCACTGCGACTGCCGGTGCGGCGGGTGCGAGCGGTTTCCGCGCGAAGGGCGCCGATGGTGTGGCGAGCTATTCGTACCAGTGGGATCAGACTCCGGAGGGTACCGATAACCGCCCGTCGAACGCTGGCGAGCTGTTTAACGGCTACCAGTCTGTGGTTTCTGGAGGCGGTGGCGCCGGTTATGGCGGCGGCGGCTCCGGTGCTGCGTTGAGCGTTTCGGCTCGTGTGGTGTCGCAGAAGTGGAATAACGATTCGGCTCGTGCCCGCTATGCGGTGGGTTCGGTGCAGCTGGCTGGCGGTGGCGCTGGCGGCGGTACGTTCATGGATTCTACGGTGCGCATCATGGATCTGGGGTGGGCGTTGAACGCTCCGAATGGTCCGGGTGAGCGCGGCGCTGGCTATATTGAGGTTGCTTTCTGCTTCTAGGCAGCTAAGTCTCATCGGTTAAGAGTTCCTATAAGCCTGTAGGAATCGTATAGGTGTAGATTGAACCCTTTCTTTAGGGTGGTATGCGCCTCAAACTTAATATTTAAATTTTTTCTGAGTGCCTCCCAAACCGCTTATTTGGGAGGCATTCTCATCTTCTGTGTTGTTTCGTCATAGCGTCATATCAACCTTTGGCGGTTTAGCGCATTGGTCGGAATAGACCTTATCGAAAGATCATCCTTGCTCGTGAGAATGCCTCTATCTAACCCCTCTGTCATATTCGGGGAAGGTCCTTTAGATTGGGGGCTCCTCATTTTACGGTGGAAATGTAAAGAATACGCGCGCTCACCCCGCTAGGTTGCACAGCGCAGATTACAGATTGCGGTTTGAGCGCGACCACCGATGACTAAGGAGTTTAGATCATGTGCAAGGAAACCATGAAGGCTGTTGTTGTCCCTGAGAAGGTTGACGGTTCGGTTGTTGTCCGTGAGGTTCCCGTTCCGGCTGTCGGTCACGGCCAGGCGCTCGTGAAGATTGAGTACTCGGGCGTGTGCCACACTGACCTGCACGTGGCTTCCGGTGACTTCGGTGAGGTTCCGGGTCGTATTCTGGGCCACGAAGGCATTGGTCGTGTCGTCAAGGTCGGTGAGGGTGTTGAGTCCCTGAAGGAAGGCGATCGCGTGTCGGTGGCTTGGTTCTTCGAGGGCTGCGGCCACTGTGAGTACTGCACCTCGGGCCGTGAGACCCTGTGCCGTTCGGTGAAGAATGCAGGCTACTCGGTCGATGGCGGCATGAGTGAGTACACTCTGGTGACCGCTGATTACGCTGTGAAGGTTCCCGAGGGTCTTGACCCGGCACAGGCAAGCTCCATTACCTGCGCTGGTGTGACCACCTACAAGGCAATCAAGGAGTCGCTGGTTCGCCCGGGTCAGTGGCTGGTTGCTTACGGCGCTGGCGGTCTGGGTAACCTGGCTGTTCAGTACGCTAAGAAGGTTTTCGGCGCCAAGGTTATTGCTGTTGATATCAACGACGACAAGCTGGCTCTGGCTCGTGAGACCGGTGCTGATCACGTCATCAACGGCCGTGAGGTTGAGGATGTTCCGGCTCGTATTCGCGAGCTGACCGGCGGCGGCGCTCACGCTGCTGTGGTGACCGCGGTGTCGAAGGTTGCGTTCAACCAGGCTGTTGAGTCGGTTCGCGCAGGCGGTTCCGTGGTGGCTGTTGGCCTGCCTTCGGAGATGATGGAGCTGTCCATTGTGAAGATTATTCTGGACGGCATCCGCGTGGTGGGCTCCCTGGTGGGTACCCGTCAGGATCTGGCGGAGGCGTTCCAGTTCGGTGCTGACGGCATCGTGGTTCCGGTGGTTCAGTTGCGTGAGGTTGACGAGGCACCGGCTGTCTTCGAGGAAATGGCGGCGGGTAAGATTACCGGCCGTATGGTTCTGGACTTCGCTAGCCTCTAAGCTAGCGGATGGTTCGAGGCGCCCGGTAGGGCTTCAAGATCTCACTCGGCTGGGGTCTTGCCGGTAGTTTCGATGGTTATAGCGCCTAGGGCGCATCCCGTGTGGCGGGGGAGTAGGGGTACTCTTTCTGCTGTGCATACGACGCGGGGTGCGTCCTAGTGTTTTTAATGCGGCGTTTTAGGGCTCCGGGTTGTTGAGAGTCGTTATCGTGAGGAGCCGAATTCCTCTGTGAGTACTAGGCACCTAAACGTAATATATGTGGGAATTTATTTTTGAAATATCCGGTGGATTATCTCAAAATTCTCACTAAATTAGTTCAATATAGCATTTTGTTTGACATCTATAGGCCTCAAAATGCATACTTGTATTGTAAACATTCAACCACTGGTTGAGGCGTAATATTTGCCGAAGAGATAGGTTTCGCGTGCGCCTACACCTACCCTAGATGTAACGGGATATGACGTGTGAAGGTTTCGGCCCTCCTAGATATCGATTCCTTCTCCCGGAACGCCATACCCGGGTGAATTTCAGCATCTTCGTACCGTGCCGTTATTCACCGTTGAGTCCTTACTTCCGGTCAGGCGCCCCTCTAGACACCTTCGGGGTGAGGTCTCACAAGATTAGTGTGGGCCCCACGGACATAGTCAATGGGGACTATGTCCGCCACACTAATCCGGGGCTTTTAGGACATTGCATGACTTCGAGGCGGCACACCCGCCACGCTATAAATTTACCTGCCGGCACGGGTAACATAGCCGGGTTCTCTACTCACTCGGTAACCCACCCGCTGCAGAACGCATCTTGATTTTTGTGTTGTTCAGAAGATGCTTCCTGTAGCAAAAGAACGAGGGGCACCTCTGCCAGGTGCCCCTCGTTTTTATATGCACGTTGTAGTGTTTATTAGCTGCCGTGCTGTTGAGTAGATTCCACGCTGTTTAGTAGATTCCACGCTGTTTAGTAGATTCCACGCTGCGCGGTCCAGCGGATCGTGCCGCGCTCAAAGTCCATGTAGTACACGCCGTTCACGTAGGATTCGTCACCGCGTGCCGCACCGTAACGGGCGGTATTCTTCTCCCAGTGCTTGAAGATTGCGCCGTTACCGTTGGTCTCGTACGCACCGTACGCATCCGACCAGAGCAGCACCTTGCCGGAGGCGAATCGCACCTGAGCACCCGTGGAGGTGGCGGTTTCGTCGGTCACCGGGGCACCCCAGGTGCCGCGGTGCTGCAGGAAGCGGTGGTAGAACGCGCCGCCAGTGTGCATGCGGTGGGTGCCGGTCCGTGCGGACCACACGTAGGTGGTGCTGCCTGTGAACTCCTGCTTGATGAGGCCGTTGCCCAGGTTCTGCTCATCGGTGGTGGGCACACCCCTCATGCCAGCTGCACGCCAGGTCGCGTAGATGGAGCCGCGCTCGTTGATAATGTGGGTGCCGTAGGCGTTGGACCAGTAGGCGCCCTCACCGTTGGCGAAGGATACCGCGATGGTGTCGGAGCGGGTTTCCTCGTTGGTGGTCAGACCGCGGAATCGTGCCACGTCCGAGCGGAACTTATGATCCAGGCCGCCGTTGGTGACCAGCCAGTGCGAGCCGTGGGAGTTCGTCCAGTAGATGGTCTTGCCGTTGGTGAACTTCTGCGCGTACACGCCGTTGCCGAGGGTGTATTCGGTGCCGATTGGGTTGCCGTAGAAGGAACGATTCTTATTCCAGAAGTTACCGATGCCGGTGCGAATATCAATGGAGCCGGTTGCGGTGGTCACCACGTTCGAATCCTGTGCCGCGCGGTCTTCTGCCGCACGGTCCTCAACTGCGCGGTCCTGGCCGTTCGACCAGTTGCGGTGCACAGCCTTCGGGTTCTTCGCCAGAACCTTCAGATCGTTCACGGTGCCGGGGAAGAAGTTCGAATCACCCACGAACGGGCCCGAATCGGTGAACTGCCAAATGTCGTAGCCGCTCCAACCCGCCGGAATTGCACCGACCACGGTTGAGTAGCTCGCCAGGTGCAGTGGCAGAGCGCCGAACTGCTGCGAACCCACGCACTGCGACCACCAGGAGGTTGCGGTGTACACCATCGGGGCGCGACCGGTCAGCGAACGGTAGGTGTCCACGAAGTCGCGGGTCCAAGCGGTCAGCTGCGCCGGGGTCATGTTGTAGCAGGTGTTGCCGTAGGCGGGGTAGGGGTTGAACTCGATGTCCAGCAGGCCGGGCAGGGTCTTGCCGTCGGCAGTCCACGCGCCACCATTCTGCACGAAGTAGCGTGCCTGATCGGCGCCCGAGGAGGTGCGGGGGTTTGCGAAGTGGTAGGCGCCGCGCACCATGCCGACCTGTGCCGAACCGTTGTACTGCTGACCGAAGTAGGGGTTGGTGTAGTAGCCGCCCTCGGTTGCCTTCACGTAGGCGAAGCGGGAACCTGCGGCGTAGGCGCTCGCCCAGTCCACGTTCTGCTGGTGCGAGGAGACATCCATGCCGAGGGTGCCGCCGCTCGGGGTCCATGCGGAGCGGCCCTGTGCCAGCGCTTGACCGGGTGCCAGTGCCTGACCGGCTGCCGGAGCTCGACCAGCTCCCAGACCCTGCGCGGAGCTTTGGGTTGCGGAAATACCGCTCAGAGTTGCGGTAGAAGCGGGGGAGGTGGCTCCGGTGCGTGCGTTCGCGGTGCCCAGTCGTTCGCGCTCGCCCGCACCCATGGCGGGGTTGGAGCGTTCGACCAGGGATGCATCCGGGGCGGGGGCGTAGCTGAGCTCCTCGTAGGATGCGCCGAGGTTGACCTCTGTGGCTGCGCTCGCGCTGGGGGCGGCGAAGGCTGCGGGAACGGAGGTGAGGGATGCGGCGACGAGGGAGAGTGCACCTGCGGACGCCATGATGGAGCGGGCTGCCGCGGAGCGTGCGGCAGTCTGGAGTTTCTTCATAGATTTTGCCTGTGTTTGAGAGGTGGATGTGTCGATGTGGCCCTGTGTGGGGGCTTCTGACACGAGTGAATATGTGGGGTAGTTGAAGTGATGTGTGTGTCGGCTGCCGGGTATGTCAAGCGGCTGACACAGCTAACAGCGTACGGTACCTGCACCGCTGTGCGCAATGATTTGGCATGTCATTCTGGCGGCATATCTTTCGCAGAGTGCACAGTAATTTGGGGTCTTTGGGGGACCTGTTTAGTTTTGCGGCTTGTCGGTGCATTTATGGGCTCAGTTTTTTGCGAAAAATTTTAGGTGGGTGACACGCCGGGGCATTGCGAATTTCATTCTGTGGACTGCTCTGTCGGAGGGGACGCTGCAGGGGCTTTGGCTTGCGGGCATAAGGAAAGGGGTGGGCCGCACACACAAAGACCCACCCCTCATGTTCCGGGTACTGTATCTGGCGCGGCCTCGCACCGGCACCCGGAGTTGCATGGTCGATGCAGGAGAGATGAAGAGTCATCGACCACGTATATGGTGCCTGTTGGCACGTTTATCTCGGCTCTTCCCGCCCGCTCCTTCAGGTTCTGATGTCCGGCTGAAAGAGACGGGTGGGAAGAGGCGAAAGCTTGTGTTTCCCGAAAGGCTTAGAGGAACTTTGCGATGTCCTCGACCAGCGGCTTGAGGGTCTCGCGATCGATGTACTCAGCCTTGCCGGTCTTGTAGCATTCGAGCATCTGCTGAATACCCTCGTTCGGGTGCGGGTTAGCCATGAGCCATGCGCGCACCGGGCCCTTCAGGGCGGTCTTGTGAGCCAGCGAAATCTTGTCGAAGTCGATGCCGCCACGCAGGTGGTAGACGGGGCGACCTTCGGTCAGTTCGGGGGTGTAGCTCTTGGCGACGGCCTTGTCCAGCAGCTTCTTGGAGTATTCACCGGTGAAGGAGACGGTGAAGAATGCGGTGCGGTTCTTCTTGGGCGCAATAATCGGCAGAATCTTCTTGCGAAGTGCCGGTGCGCCGTTGAGGAATCCACCGTAGTCGCTGCCGGCAATGACGAAAGCGTCGAATGCCTCAGCCTGCTCGGGGGTGACCTTGGAGGCGGGGACAGTCTCAACCTCGGGGGCCTGCGGGAGTGCACGCAGATCTTCTGCCAGCCAGGTGGCGTACTGTTCGGTGTAGCCGTAGGTGGAGCCGAAGATAATCAGCACGCGAGTAGTCATCTGTGAACCTTCCAGATATATTTCGCATTTCAAATACTAATTATGGGTTCCAATATAGGCTAGGCGCGCGAAAATGTGAAATCGCCCAGCTTTTGGATGCCCCATCTATCTTCTCATAGCCCACTCTGAGTGTCTCTATGTTTTTGAAATACAATCGAAGGTTCTCGAGTGTGACTAAATATTGCGTAGTGCCCATTTTCTATAGGTAAAAAGCACCCTAATCTACTTTCCGGGCGAGGCGGGGGTGGTGGGGGTGAAAATCGACTTTCTGTGGCGTGTTCGATGGAAGAGGGGTGGCGTTCAAAATGCGACGTGAAACACAATTTCTTCGGTGGAAAGAGTTGGGAGAAGCATACCCAAGAGGGCGCAAAACCCCTATAATTGAGAAAGAGTCCCACGCATCCGGCATGTGGTTACCTGTTAGAACACGTGGGAATAATTGGGAATTTGACATTAGTTCTTCCCCGGAAAATCAGTGTGAGCCCTCAGGGGCCACATGAAACAACACACAAAGGTTAGGTACATGAGGCGCGCAAAAATCGTTGCAACCATCGGTCCGGCAATCGAGTCCCCCGAGAAGATCTCCGAGGCAATCAAGGCTGGCCTGAACGTCGCCCGTCTGAACATGAGCCACGGTGACCACGCCGAGCACCAGGCACGCTACGACACCATCCGTGACCAGTCTGCAAAGCTCGGTAAGGACGTTGCTATCCTCGCCGACCTGCAGGGCCCCAAGATTCGCCTCGAGCGTTTCGCAAACGGCAAGGAATACCTTGAGCCCGGCGCAGACTTCACCATCACCTCCGAAGACGTTGAAGGTACCGCAGAAATCTGTGGCACCACCTACAAGGGCCTGCCCGGCGACGTCAAGCTCGGCGACAAGCTCCTGCTCGACGATGGCAAGATCCGCCTCGAAGCAATTGAGGTTACCCCCACCCGCGTTCGCACCCGCGTGGTCGTCGGCGGTCCCATCTCCAACAACAAGGGCATCAACCTGCCCGGCGCAGCAGTCTCCCTGCCCGCGCTGACCGAGAAGGACGCAAACGACCTGCGCTTCGCACTGAAGATGGGTGCAGACATCATTGCACTCTCCTTCGTCCGTACCGGCGCAGACGTTGACCCCGTCCACAAGATCATGGACGAAGAGGGTATCCGCGTACCCGTCATCGCCAAGATCGAGAAGCCCCAGGCAGTTGAGAACCTGCAGGACATCATCGACAAGTTCGACGGCATCATGGTCGCTCGTGGTGACCTCGGTGTTGAGCTGCCCTTCTCCGAGGTTCCCCTCGTCCAGAAGAAGGCTATCGACATGGCACGCCGCTGGGCAAAGCCTGTCATCGTGGCAACCCAGGTGCTCGAGTCCATGACCGACAACCCCGTCCCCACCCGTGCAGAGGTTTCTGACTGCGCTAACGCAATCCTCGACGGCGCAGACGCTGTGATGCTCTCCGGTGAGACCTCGGTCGGTAAGTACCCGATCCTGACCCTGCAGGCTATGGCTGCAATCGTTCAGGATACCGAAAAGGGCGGCCTGTACCGCGTGCCCGAGCTGGACCGCAAGCCCCGCACCCGCGGTGGCGCAATCACCCGCGCAGCAGTGAACATCGCTGACCAGCTGGACGCAAAGCTCATCGTAACCTTCACCCAGTCCGGTGACTCCGCACGTCGTCTGGCACGTCTGCGTCCCGAGACCCCGATTGTCGCGTTCACCACCAGCTCGAAGGTTCGCTCCTTCCTGTCCATGCTGTGGGGCGTTGACGCTGAGCAGGTTGAGATGATCACCAATCAGGAAGGTCTGTTCCACTTCGTGGACGAGTACCTGCTCAAGAACGGCCTGGCAGAAGCTGGCGACCTGGTCGTCGTTGCTGCCGGCGCTCCCGCAGGCCGGGCAGGTACCACCAACATGGTTCAGGTACACCGCGTCTACGGTGCTGAGGGCGAGCGTGAGGCTCTGCGTCCTTACGAGGAGAACGAGGTCAAGCGCTAAGCCGCTCACCAATCTTTTTCGATGCGTAGCGGGGGATAATCCTCAGCCTGTACGCTCGGTATATAGAACCGCCGCCCGGTCGTGAACTCTCACGGCCGGGCGGCGGTTTTGTGTGTTGGTGTAGTTGCCCCATCTGATGCGCGGGTGGGGTACAAAGGGTATAGAAGCGGATACAGAAAAGCGGCGGGAAAGCTTCAAACTTTCCCGCCGCTTTTGCGTTGGTGCCCGAGGTGGGACTCGAACCCACACTCCGAAGAACCTGATTTTGAGTCAGGCGCGTCTGCCAATTCCGCCACTCGGGCGTATCACGCATTCGTGCGTAACACCTTTAGAATTCTAACCCAGGCTGTCTAGAAAATCTAATCTATCTGACGTGTTGAGCAGGCTGAGGCGGGGCGCGGAACATCTACTGAGGGTTTCTGCTGTGCCTCTATGAGGGGGTAAGTCTGGAACCTGCCGCGCATTTGCTGAGGGGCGCGGGAGGGGACGTTGAGTATAAATCCTGGGCGTAAATCCTGAGCTCAGGGTGAACCGGCGCCACTTATCCACAGGTGGAGGCGGGGGAGAAAGCGCGCATCCTGTATCCTTAAAGACTGACTAACCATCCCCGTTCGCCTTCGCGGCTGGGGGCCACCTCAACGTTAAGAAAGTGATCACGGCTCGTGTTCAATTCTCTCTCCGACCGCTTGACGGCAACTTTTAAGAACCTGCGCGGCAAGGGCCGCCTCTCCGAGGCAGACATTGATGCAACCGTCCGCGAAATCCGCCGCGCCCTGCTCGACGCTGACGTCGCCGTCCCCGTGGTCCGCGAATTTACCGCCCACGTGAAGGAACGCGCTCTTGGTGCGGAGGTTTCCGAGGCGCTGAACCCCTCCCAGCAGATCGTGAAGATCGTGAACGAGGAGCTGGTGAGCATCCTCGGCGGTTCGACCCGCCGCATCAACATGGCGAAGAGCGGCCCGACCATCATTATGCTGGCGGGTCTGCAGGGTGCCGGTAAGACCACCCTGGCGGGCAAGCTGGCTCACTGGTTGAAGGGCCAAGGTCACACCCCGATGCTGATTGCATCCGACCTGCAGCGCCCTAACGCGGTGACCCAGCTGAAGGTTGTTGGTGAGCGTGCGGGCGTGCCCGTGTACGCGCCGCACCCCGGTGTGACCAGCGAGTTTGACGTACCCACCGGCGATCCCGTGCAGGTGGCACGTGACGGTGTGGCTGAGGCTCGCGCTAAGCTGCACGACGTGGTGATTGTCGATACCGCGGGTCGTCTGGGTGTTGACGCTGAGCTCATGCAGCAGGCACGTAACATTCGTGACGCTATTGAGCCGCACGAAGTTCTGTTCGTTATCGATGCGATGATCGGTCAGGACGCTGTGAACACCGCTAACGCATTCAACGAGGGCGTGGACTTCACCGGTGTGGTCCTGTCTAAGCTTGATGGTGACGCCCGCGGTGGTGCAGCGCTGTCGGTGGCTTCGGTGACCGGCAAGCCGATTATGTTCGCGTCCACTGGTGAGAACGTCACTGACTTTGAGCAGTTCCACCCGGACCGTATGGCAAGCCGCATCCTGGATATGGGTGACATCCTGACTCTGATTGAGCAGGCTGAAGCTCAGTGGGATAAGGCTGAAGCCGACCGCATGGCGAAGAAGTTCATCGATCAGGAAGACTTCACTTTTGAGGACTTCCTGGCTCAGATGCAGCAGATTCGTAAGCTTGGTTCCATGAAGAAGCTGCTCATGATGATGCCCGGTGCGGCTCAGATGCGTCAGCAGCTTGAGGCTTTTGACGAGCGCGAGATTGACCGCGTGGAGGCGATTGTTCGCTCCATGACCCCGCATGAGCGTGTGGCTCCGCGCATCATTAATGGTTCTCGCCGTGCCCGTATCGCTAAGGGTGCGGGTGTGACCGTGTCTGAGGTGAACCAGCTGATGGAGCGTTTCGCTCAGGCTCAGAAGATGATGAAGAAGCTCGCTTCGGGCAAGATGCCCGGCATGCCCGGTGGTATGCAGATGCCCGGTATGGCGGCTGCGGCGGGTGGCGCTCGTAAGAACGCGAAGAGCAACAAGAAGAAGAAGGCTCGCTCCGGCAACCCGCAGAAGCGTGCGGCGCAGGAGGCGGCAGCAGCTAAGGCGCAGCAGGCTCGCGCCGGTGCTGCATTCGGTCAGCAGGCTCAGAACCAGGAGATGGATCTGTCCAGCATGAACCTGCCGAAGGGCTTTGAGAAGTTCCTGCAGTAAGAGCAAATATGAGCCCCGGTAAGGGGTGGTACGGGTGCGCACGTGGTGACGGGGCGCACCCGTACCGGTATGGTGCCCGGTTTGGGTGCATGAATGGGTGTGAAGGGAAGGTATCAATGGCTCAGAACGAGCAGAATTGGGATCGAGAGAACGCGGATAATCAGCTGAATGAGCAGGTTGCGCCGTGGTCTCAGCGCGCCTTCGCTGATGATTCTGTAGAGGAACCTGCTACTGAATCTGCCGCCGAGTCTGTAGAGGAGTCTGCAGGCGAGCCTGTAGCTGAGGAGGGCTCGTTGGGCTTCTCCGAAGCTTCCGCAGAGGATCTTGATGATGACTTTTCGGATGACTTCGCAGGCGACCTTATGGGCGACTTCGACGATGATTCGAGCATCCTTCCCGGGTACACCCCTGTCTGGGCGCGCATCGCCCTCGAATACGGTGAACACTCCGCTGAGCTGGCGGGTGACCTCGTCTACTCCAGTGAGAGCGACGACCCCGCCGTTGACGACGTTGCCGCAACCATTCTGAACCTCATTCGTGAAGCCCGCAGCATGCACGATGAGGTGAAGGCGGAAGATCCCGATACGCAGCGCGCCTGGAACGACCGCACGAAGGTTGACCGCCTCGCCGCCGCCCTGGAGAGCGAAGAGTGGACCGTCGATAAGCTCACCGGCATGTGGGATGAGGCCCCCGCACCCGCCGGAACCGGCGAATCGGATAGCCCCGAGTACCTGCGCGCCCAGGATGAGGAGCGCACCGCCGAGAAGCAGCGCAATGAGCGCATCGAGCAGACCATGGAGCTGGAGGAGAAGATTCAGCGCCGCCGCATCATGGCTCGTTCCACCACCGATGAGGAGCTGATTGCCGCCCTTATTGAGGCGACCGCCGCCTCCCCGGAGCTGATTGCCTACGAGATGGGGGAGCATCAGGTGCAGCTCTACGTGCTGTGCGCCGTGGATGATGAGGGCTACATGAACGTGCTGGAGGTCGCTGACGGCCACCTGCACGTGGGTACCCCCGTTGAGGATTACGTGGCGCAGCTGGTGGATCAGCTGCCGGTTACTGGTGCCGCCCTTGAGGGTGAGGCGACCGTGTGGGAGGAGCTGCCCGGTGGGCAGGGTGAGCTGGAGTTCCTGGTGGACGGCGACGCCGCCATGCTCGTCGACCTGCCCATTGACATGATTACCGGACTTCTTTTGGCGTACCTTCCTGCCGGTACCCGCCAGGTTGTTGCCGCGCCGGCGGGGGAGTGGACCCTCATTTCTGCCGACCCGGTGGATCTGATGGCGCTGCTGGGCCTGCTGAACTGCAACGCCCTGATTGCTGAGGGCAACTCGAACCAGCAGCACCTGGTGGTCTATGAAGAGCCCGCCCGCGACCCCTACTCGGATGAGGAGTGGTACCTGGAGGCGTTCGGCGAACCCTACGAGAACATCGTGGAGGAGTTCACCTGGCAGCGTGTGCCTAAGCGCCTGAACCGGGCCCTCAGCCGTGAGGAAGTCGCACGTTTTGGCGGCATGTTGGAGGACCTGCTCTCGGAGCTTCCCGGTAGCGCCCCGGAGCTTTCGGGTTCGAAGATTTTCGGTTCCGATGAGGAAGAAATCGAGCAGGGCATCGCTAATGTCATGGCGATGTTTGGTGTGGAGGCTGACTCCATTACCGGCCGCCGCCTGAATGCGTACCTGCGCGATACGAGCAATACCCTGGCGTTGGAGTCGGTGCTGCAGCTGCTGGACGTTCCCACGGAGCTGGCGCTGGTTCCGACCACCGGTTTTGACGTGGCGTCGATTAGCACGGCTCGCGTCTTTGGCAACGAGGATGAGGAGCTCGCACAGCCCGCCGGTTCTGCTGAGACTGACTCTGCCGACGCAGCTGAAGCTGCTGATGAGGCGCAGACTTCTGAAGCTCTGGACGTTACCTTCCCGCTGGATGACTCCGCTGCCGAGGCTACTTTCTCCGAGAGCACCCCCGTAGAGGACGATTCCTTCGAAGATGACGAGGAGATTGAGCCCTACCCGGGTAACTTCCCCTCGCCCATGGAGCGTAGCTACCGACTGGTTGCGACCGGCCGCCGCGTGACCCTCTCCGAGTGGATGGACGCTCTCAACAACGCGCACATCCCCTACGAGTACACGCACATGGGTTCGCCGGAGGACTCTGCGCCGGATTCCTTCGTGGAGACCGAAGAGGGCTACCTGTCTCTTGACAGCGCCCTGCACGAGGCTGACTCTTCGCCTACCGAGGAGCAGGCATCGCACGAGGCAAAGGTAAGCCAGCAGGCTCCCGAGCCTTCTGTCGCGCTCGCACCTCAGAACGAAGCCGCCCCGAGCGTTGAGACCGTGCTCGATGCTTCCTCAAGCTCTGCAGATCAGAGTCCTGCACCCCAGGCTCCCGCACCGCAGACCACCTCCGCTCAGAGTCCCGCGCCTCGTTCGCGCCGCAAGCGCCTGACCCCGGAGCAGATTCGTGCGAAGACCCGCCGCGTGGGTCTTGTCCTGGGCGCGGATGTGACGGCTCAGAGCGCTATTGCCCTGACCTTGGCGAATGTGGCGCGCCGCCGCCGCGCGCAGGGTAAGGCGAGCCGTAAGTTCTCGGTGGCTGCCGCGCTCTTTGCGCTGAACGCTACGGTCGAGTCGGCTCTGATTCCGACGGTTCTGCGTTCTTTCGAGCAGACCCAGTTGAAGAAGCATGCCCGCCCGGTTGCGGATGCTGAGCTGGTGCATCCGGGGGATACCACCGGTGAGCAGCCCTCGACCAAGCGCACTCTCATTGATGACCTACGTGAGGGCAACTACCGCACGGTGGAGGATGCCGCCCCGTCCACGGAGCAGGCACCCTCTGGACTGCGTGAGCGTGCCCTGGGTATAGTGCGTAGCATCAGGCAGCGCGCTGCGAAGAAAACCGACCGCTAAAGGAAAGAAGCCATGAAGGATTCCTATCTGAGCGATGAAGAGCTGAAGGCTTTTATCGCCACCCTGCCTACGCGCCGTTTGGCGGCGGGCGCGCTGATTCGTAATGAGCGCGGCGAGATGCTGCTGGTGAAGCCGAACTATAAGGACGGCTGGATTCTTCCCGGCGGCACCGTGGAGGCTGGCGAGGCGCCCAAGCCCGGTTGTGAGCGTGAGATTGTGGAGGAGTTGGGCCTGGATGTGAAGCTGGGTCGTGTGTTGCTGATTTTCCACGGCTTGTCGCTGGGTGTGTGGGGCGATTCGACCTACTACATGTATGACGGCGGCGTGATTGCGGCGGATACGAAGATTACCCTGCAGGATGCTGAGCTGGTGACCTATGAGTGGGTTGCTCCGGAGAACCTGGAGGGCTACGTGCGTCCGTCGATGGTGGAGCGTCTGCGTGAGTGCTACCGCGCCCTGGAGACGGGGGAGACTCTGGAGATGAGCAACCTCGATTAGTGGCGGCTACAGGGCGGTTGCGCAGGGGGCTACTGGGCACAGAACGCTGTTTAAAAGTGATGTTCGGTGCCTTGAGCAATTATTTTTCCGTGTCGCTAGCTTAAAATCTTGGGCTCTGATACCCTAGCTGAGTACCCGGCGACGCGCGACCCCTCTCTTCGCGCGCCGTTGTGTCCATAGAGGCGCCGTGAATGGCCCGCCCCACGGGTGCTGAACCGTGTGCCTCGCACCAAATTATGAAACAGGAGTAACCACTAAAGTGGCTGTTAAGATTCGTCTCAAGCGTATGGGTAAGATCCGCGATCCTCGTTACCGCGTCGTGATCGCTGATTCGCGCGTCAAGCGCGACGGTAAGACCATCGAAGAGATCGGTATTTACCACCCGACCGAGCACCCCTCGCGTATCGAGATCAACTCTGAGCGTGCTCAGTACTGGCTCTCCGTCGGCGCACAGCCGACCGAGCAGGTTCTGGCTCTGCTGAAGCTCTCGGGCGACTGGGCTGCATTCAAGGGCGAGAAGGCAGAGTCCAAGGTTCTGCCCGTCGAGGCTAAGGCTGAGTTCGTTGTTCCCGAAAAGGGTTCCGTGATCCTGCCCGAGGCTATCACCCCCAAGGCTGAGAAGGCTGAAGAGGTTGCTGAGGAAGCAGCACCCGAGGCTGAGGCTGAGGAAGCAGCTGAGTAATTATGTTGGCTGACGCACTCGAACACCTGGTTCGAGGGATTGTCGATCGTCCGGAGGACGTGAAGGTGCGCCTGCGCACTCAGCGTCACCGTGAAACCCTTGAGGTTCGCGTGCATCCGGATGACCTGGGCCGAGTTATCGGCAGGTCTGGTCGTACCGCCAAGAGCATCCGTCTGGTGATGGACGCTATTTCTGATGGTGAGCCGATGCGTATCGACATTATCGACACCGACAAAAAGCGACGCTAGCTCGTAAACGCTTGAAGCCCCCGCTCCCGGAATTTTTCCGGAAGGCGGGGGCTTTCGCGTACCCGATTTCTCGGTCTGAGTTATCTGCGTGAGTTATCAGTGCGAGTTATCAGCATGAGTTATCCGTGCGAGCGCTCGCTCCGGCCGCCGTGGAGGCGGGGGAGAGGCAGCAGAGAGACGGCAGAATGCGCCCGTCCTAAGTGCCCGGTAGAATAGTGGGAGCCGTGCACGTGCACGGCGTAGGTTTTTAGCTTGTATCCAGCGGAGGAAAATTATGCAGGTTGTGGTGGCTCGTATCGGTAAGCCTCACGGTATTCGTGGTGAGGTGACGGTTCAGCTCTTTACTGATGCCCCGCAGGAGCGTTTTGCCCGCGGCGAGGTGCTCGGTATCGAGAATTTTAAGCCCGGCTCTGCTGCCGCTTCGGTGGCGCCTACCGGTGAGCTGACGGTTGCCGGTGCCCGCTGGAACAAGAAGATTCTGGTGGTCCGTTTTGATGAGGTGACTACCCGCAATCAGGCTGAGGAGCTGCGCGGTAGCCGCCTGGTTTACGAGGTTCCCGAGGATGAGGGCGATGAAGAGGGCTTCTACGAGCAGGAGCTGGTGAACCTGCCCGTGTACCTGCTGGCGGACGTTCCCGAGGGTGAGAGCCCCGTGGATAACCCGGCTGTGGGTAAGCCGCTGGGTAAGGTGACCGGTCTGCAGACCATGCCGGTTCAGGATTTGTTGCTGATTAAGCTGGCTCGTTCGCCGCGTCTTGCCTCCGGCGCGGGTGAAGAGATCATGATTCCTTTTGTTGAGGAGATTGTGCCCGAGGTGGTTCCCTCGACCGAGGATGAGCCCGGCTTTGTGCTGCTGACCCCTCCGGCGGGTTTGATTGACCTGGTCGAGGACGCTGAGCAGGATTCTGCGCAGGCGACCGAGCAGGCGGGGGAGTAGTCCGTGCGCTACGATGTGGTCACGATTTTCCCCGAGTATCTGGAGCCGCTGAAGCTGTCCCTGCTGGGTAAGGCACGCGAGAAGGGTCTGGTGGATCTGCACCTGCATGATTTGCGTGAGTACACGTTTGACCGTCACCGCACGGTGGATGACACTCCGTACGGCGGTGGCGCGGGCATGGTGATGAAGGCGGAGCCGTGGGGTTTGGCGCTGGATGAGGTGCTTGCCGCCTCCCCGCTAAACGCCGCTACCGAAGATGCGTCTGAGGGTGCCGAGTCTGAGGGCACTGGGCCCGCCGAACCCGCCGCTGATACCCGCCCGCTGCTGATTGTCCCGTCCCCGGCGGGTGCCGTTTTCGATCAGGCGATGGCGTACAAGCTGGCGGAGGAGAAGCATATTGTCTTCGCTCCGGCGCGCTACGAGGGCATTGATGAGCGTGTGCTGGACTGGGCGCAGGAGAGCTTCCGCGTGATGCCCGTATCCCTGGGCGATTACGTGCTCTACGGTGGCGAGGTTGCGGTCATGGCGATGATTGAGGCTATCACCCGCCTGATTCCGGGCGCGATGGGTAACCCCGCCTCCCTGGAGGAGGAGTCGCATACGGGCGGTCTGCTGGAGTATCCGGTGTACACGAAGCCCGCGGTGTGGCGTGAGCGTGAGGTGCCGGAGGTGCTGCTGTCGGGTAATCACGGTGCGATTGCGCGTTGGCGTCGTGACCGTCAGATTGAGCGCACCCTTGAGCGCCGCCCGGACCTGTTGGAGGCGTACCCGGTGGAGCAGTGGGATAAGAAGGACCGCCGTTTCTTGGCTGAGCGCGGGGTGCATTTTGCGAACCCGGCGAAGGCGGCTCAGAAGAAGGCGAAGAAGAACCCCGCAACGCAGGCTGATAGTGCGGCTCAGGCGGCACAGTCTGATACTGCACAGTCTAATACCGTGCAGCCTAATACCGTGCAGACCCAGCCGGATTCCTAAGCTTCGAACGGGTGCTTGTGGGTGCCTCATGATTCTCTGAATGGGGGTTAGCGTCATATATCTGTTAGTTTGCGCTAACCTCTATTTTTTGTGCCCGTGAACCGTTATTCTGAGGTTAACCTCGCTAAGAACATAGCTCATCTATAGCTGATGCGAGGTGGTAATACGCTTTCATCGTTGAAAGCACGTACTCAACAGAAGGAGGACACATGTCCGTTGTTAAGGTTCACCGTCTTGCTGTCGTTGGCGACAACCAGGCTGAGCTGGAGAAGCGCTTCGCAGCTGCCCGCCACATCGCTGACTCTTTCCCCGGCTTTGAGGGTTTTGAGCTGTGGCGCCCCCTGGATGAGGGCGGCGACTACTTTGTGGTGACCCGCTGGGTTGATGAGGCAAGCCACGATGCGTACGCGGCGGCTCGTCGTGAGCGTGACCCGAATACTGTTGTCTCTCACGCTGATGGCACCATGAGCTTCGAGAAGGTGGAGTTCGACGACTAACATCTGTGTTTGTCTGCGTCTGACCGGATTTATGGCTGAAGCCCATGTGAGATAAAGAATTTATCTCATATAGTGAGGGGTCGCACTGACTTTTCTGAATATTGCTTTAAGTGGGTATTAGCCCATGTGGAGGCGGTATAAGGAAGGGTCAGCGTGGCCCCTCCTTGATTTTTCGGGGCATAAAATCTGCAGGTATTTCGTGGTTATTGGATATGTGGGTTCGGCGCTATAAAACACCTGAATTATGGTCAATAAATGCCCTCTATATCCTTCAATCCGAAAGTGACACTTTAATGCAAAAAGGTTATTATTGTTCCCGAGAGCACACTTCGTCCGTGCCGGTAGTTCGGGCGAGGACAGCGATCCCCTCTCGGCTACATCGCATGAGACAGCCGAGTCACTCAAGGGAATATTCAGCGCACCCGTGTGAGTACCTCCTCTGCATAGGAAGGTCTGGCAGGGGAGCCGACTCAACTATCACGTATTCACACAAGTGGTGCATGGTACTGGACCCCGCAATATATGGGATGGGAGCTTGGTGGTTCGAGCGTTCATCGTGGTTGATGACCCTCCCAGTCGCGGATAGAAAAGTGCTTTGCTTAGCGGGTGAGCGATTCGGTGGTCCGGACCGAGGCTCACCCGCTCCGCTATTTAATGACGAAAATTCTGGCGGATTATTCCCACCTGGTGGTTTTAGCCTAGTGCTTTTCGGGTACCGGGCGCTCGCGGAACTCGATGGGTCGCTTCGCCTTGGGTAACGAGTACATGACGCGCAGGTACGCATCCTCGACCAGCTCTTCTAGCACCCGCTCGGTGACACCCTCACCGGCACCCACGGAAATCCAGTGCCTCTTATTCATGTGCCATGCCGGGATGATACTCGGGTAGATGCGCCGCAGCACCTCGGATTCTTCCGGGTCGGTTTTGAGGTTCACGATGGGGTAGCCGATACCCTCCGTGTACATGGCGAACATCTTGCCGCCGATGCGGTACACCGTGTGCTCGGGCCCGAACGGCTGGTCGGAGGTTGCCAGAGGCATGGCGAGCGCGAGGCGGTCAACGGCATGCTCGAGGTCTTCGGGTGCCAGAAGTTTGGGGGAGGGGTTTGTGCTCATAGCTTCGAGTCTAGTGCCCCGCACGGTACCCCGCCTAGCACGCAACCTAAAACTCTCGTACTGCCCGGCAAATCCACGCTAAAATAGGTAACTATGGCTGAATTTATTTATCAGATGATCAAGGCCCGCAAGACTGTGGGCGACAAGGTCATCCTTAACGACGTGACGATGTCGTTCTTCCCCGGCGCCAAGATCGGTATGGTTGGTCCGAACGGCGCGGGTAAGTCGACCATCCTGAAGATCATGGCTGGCCTCGACCAGCCCTCCAACGGTGAGGCGCGCCTGACCGCAGGCTACAGTGTGGGCATCCTCATGCAGGAGCCGCCGCTGAATGAAGAGAAGACCGTTCTGGGCAACGTTGAAGAGGGCGTGGGCGAAATCAAGTCCAAGCTGGACCGCTTCAACGAAATCTCCGCACTCATGGCTGAGCCTGACGCTGACTTCGACGCCCTCATGGAGGAAATGGGTCAGCTGCAGGAGGCTATCGACGCCGCTAACGCATGGGACCTGGACTCCCAGCTGGAGCAGGCTATGGAGGCGCTGCGCTGCCCGCCCGCTGACATGCCCGTTACCCACCTCTCCGGTGGTGAGCGCCGCCGCGTGGCACTGTGCAAGCTGCTGCTGCAGAAGCCCGACCTGCTGCTGCTCGACGAGCCCACCAACCACCTGGACGCAGAGTCCGTGCTCTGGCTGGAGCAGCACCTGCAGTCCTACGAGGGTGCCGTCATCGCGATTACCCACGACCGTTACTTCCTCGACCACGTGGCAGAATGGATCGCCGAGGTTGACCGCGGTAACCTGTACCCCTACGAGGGTAACTACTCCACCTACCTGGAGAAGAAGCGCGCCCGCCTCGAAGTTCAGGGCAAGAAGGACGCTAAGCTCGCTAAGCGCCTGAGCGAGGAACTGGACTGGGTCCGCTCCAACGCTAAGGGCCGCCAGGCTAAGTCGAAGGCTCGTCTGGCACGCTACGAGGAGATGGCTGCGGAGGCTGAGAAGACCCGCAAGCTTGACTTCGAAGAGATTCAGATTCCTCCGGGACCCCGCCTGGGTAACGTCGTTATTGAGGCTGAGAACCTGCAGAAGGGCTTCGACGGCCGTTCCCTGATTAACGGTCTGTCCTTCTCCCTGCCCCGTAACGGCATTGTGGGTGTGATTGGTCCGAACGGTGTGGGTAAGTCCACCCTGTTCAAGACCATCGTTGGCCTGGAGCCCCTCGACGGCGGCGAGCTGAAGGTCGGCGAGACCGTGAAGATCTCGTACGTTGACCAGAACCGCGCGAACATCGACCCGGAGAAGAGCCTCTGGGAGGTCGTCTCTGACGGTCTGGACTACATCCAGGTCGGCAACGTTGAAATGCCTTCGCGTGCGTACGTTTCCGCGTTCGGCTTCAAGGGCCCGGACCAGCAGAAGAAGGCGGGTGTGCTCTCCGGTGGTGAGCGCAACCGCCTGAACCTGGCGCTGACCCTCAAGCAGGGTGGTAACCTGCTGCTGCTCGATGAGCCCACTAACGACCTGGACGTTGAGACCCTCGCATCCCTGGAAAATGCGCTGCTGGAATTCCCCGGCTGCGCCGTGGTCGTCTCTCACGACCGTTGGTTCCTGGACCGCGTGGCAACCCATATCCTGGCGTGGGAGGGCACCGACGAGAACCCGGATCAGTGGTACTGGTTCGAGGGTAACTTCGAGTCCTACGAGAAGAACAAGATTGAGCGCCTCGGCCCTGAGGCTGCTAAGCCGCACCGCGTGGTGCACCGCAAGCTGACCCGATAGGGTTTGGTGGTAAGCCCCGCCTCCTGATGCTGTTATGACGCAGGAGGCGGGGCTTCGCTGTGTCTGCTGGGGAAGGGGTATAGTCCTGCTATCTCACGTGTTGTTCCGCTACGTGGTGGGTTATTCGTCGGTAGAAATAGTTCGCTCAGTGGCGACCGATATATCGTGGCGGATTTCATATTCACGGTTTATAATGGGTATGCACGTAAGTGCAACTGACACATGTGATTACGAAGAGAAGAGCATTATGCTTTCAAAATATAACTGGATGTCCTTGGTTACCGGTCTGTTGCTGATTGCAGCGGCAATCTACATGTTCGCCAATCCCGCTATTCCGCTGGTAGTTCTGGGTTATGTGTTCTCCATTTCGGTGTGGCTTGGTGGCGTGTTTGAACTGGTACGTTACTTCGGCACGCCAAAGCAGGCACGTACCGGCTGGGACCTGGTTGACGGCATCTTGACCGTGGTGGCTGGCCTGATTCTGCTGACTGCCTCGGTGGGTGCACAGGCAACCTTCATCCCGACCATTGTGGGTACGTGGATGATTATGTGGGCGCTGATTCGTCTGATGACTGCCCAGGGCGTGAAATACCTGAGCTACGCCGCCGGACGCCACCTGCAGCTCTCTGCTATTGGTACCCTTATTCTGGGCTTGCTCGTGGTGCTGTTCCCGATAATCTACGGCGTGGCGGCAGTATGGATGGCAGCACTGGGTCTTCTGGTGACCGGTCTGGTATTCGTGGGTGACTTCTTTGTTTCCCGCCGCACCAAGAGCACCGTGCACATTTCCCCGGACGGTGTGATTGACGGCGAAGCTAAATAAGAGCTTCCAAACGGCTTCTAGACCGTACACTAGAACATAAGAAAGACCGTGTGAGACAACCACCTCACACGGTCTTTCTGTATGCTCTGCCAGGTTCGCCTGACGCCTTCCGGTAGTCCTAGCGGTGCTCTGCTTTATCGATATTCCGGCAGGCGGAACATCATTTCCTGCGCCACGGTCGCCACCAGCTCACCGGAACGATTGAAAATCGAACCCTGCGCGAGCATCCTGCCGCCCTGCGCGCTCGGGGAATCCAGCACGTACAGCAGCCACTCGTCGGCGCGCGCCGGGCGGTGGAACCACATCGCGTGATCCAGCGAGGCGCTCTTGAGGCCCGGTTCCAGCCAGAACTTGCCGTGACGACGCAGAGCAGGCTCCAGCGGCAGGTAATCCGAAGCGTAGGCGATAGCGGCGCGGTGCTCCGCCTCCGACGCCTCAGAACCATCAGCATGCACCAGGCGGTCAAAGGTCTTGAACCACACGCAGGCACGCGGCTGTGTCGAGGAGGCATCCGGCTGAGTGTACAGGGGCGCATCCACGTGGCGCATATCAATCGGACGTTCCCACGCTACCGCCTGTGCAATGGGGTGGGGGAGCTGGCCCAGATAATCGCTGACCTTCGGAAGGGACTCGGGGTCCGGAACCTCCGGCATGGTGACCGCGGTGTGCTCCGGGCCGCGGCTATCCGCCTGGAAAGACATAATTGCAGAGAACATGGGCGCCTCATCCTGGAACACCTGCACGCGGCGGGTCGAGAAGGAACGGCTATCATTCAGACGCTGAGCGGCAAAGAACAGTTCACGCTCAATATCGCCGGGACGCAGAAAATAGGCGTGAATCGAGTGGATGTACTTGCCCTCCACCGTGCGGTCGGCGGCAATAATCGACTGGGCAAGAACCTGACCACCGAAAGTACGCGGCTGCTCGCGGGTGAGCGTCACGCCGGTAGACACTTCATCACTACCGAAGGAAGCGGGCGCCGCCTCCACGGGGGAGAGGTCCAGCATCCGCATGAGGTTTTGGGTCACAGTGGGCTTGGTCATGGTTTTATTCTCGCACGTTTTCAATGAACCGGTTTCTGGCGTAGAGTGGGAGAGCATACTCTGAGACAACCACGACAGGTTGATTCGGAACATTGACTAGGAACAACGGCCCGGATTATCGATCTGGATGAACAATCCGGAACGTTCCCCTAACACACCATCGCACGATATCACCCACCAACTTGCCACCGAGCAGGCTACCGCCGAAAAGGAGCAGAAATGACTACGCCGTCTGACACCACCCCTGACACCGCACAGGACAACGCTCCCGACCAGAACAGCGCACCGAACGCGGCTGCATCTATTGAGCTCAAGTACAACCCCCACGAAGGTGTGGAGGAGCCCTACCTGATTCTGCCCGGCGGCGCCCAGGGTGCCGCAGTGGTCAAGGACCTTGCCACCTACATTTCTCGCGCCCTGGCGGTGAACCCGGACGCCGCCATCCGCCTGACAGCACGCGGCCGCGTGGTGGCGGTATTCGCCTGCTCCCTGGAGCCGGAGGACGCCTCCTCAGACACCCCGGTCATCATGGGTCTGCGCGCCCTGCACCTGTTGGCTGACTCCACCCTGGACATGACCGTACAGGCGCAGGCGCTGCTGGACCGCCTGGCGCGTCTGCAGAAGCAGGCAGAAGAACAGGTCAACGAAGAGAACCCGCAGCTGGTGCTGTTCATGCCGCCGGTGACCGTCAACGCCAGCTGGGCTGGCAAGTCAGCCCCGCTCAGCGGCTGGTACGAGGTTGGTACCGTCCCGGTTGAAGAGTTCCACCGCGCCACCGCAGAAGGCCTGGAGGCGGTAGAACGCGCCTTGTCCGAGAACCCCGGCGCTGCTGTGCTTTCCACGGTGCGCTCGCGTATTTGGTCCTCCGATATGGTGCTGGAATACCTACCTGAGTTCGATACCGTGCTTGTACCGACCGGCGCGGCATTCGCCCTGCGCGTGTTCGGTTTCATCCCGGAAGGCTTCACGGGCGATCTGCCGCTCTTCGCTGCGCATGTAGGTTCGGAGGAGTGGCTGCGCATTGTGGCGCCCGCCGGTATGGTGCTGGTGCGCCGCGGTTCCGGTTCGCTACTCTAACTTTCCTCGAGACATTTCTAGACTTTTTACGTTGGTGGTGTGGGCTCTTTGCCTGCGCCACCAGCGGTTTTTCTATGCCGTATGACATCAACGGGGTAGTTGTAATAATGACATTCGATAGGGCATTACTTTACGAAAATAGGGTATTCTAGAGAGACTACGCCCTTTCACCGGGGCGTCTTTGACACACCGATTACCAGCCACACCGCACGGGAACTCTTCCGCCGCGCCCTCACCAGGCGCATTCTTCCCGTACGGATCGAAAGTGAGACCTATATGGATCTGATTGCAGTCGACATTGACGGTACCCTTGCCAGCAACCGAGATCAGATGGACAAGTACCTGACCGGTTTCTTCGCAAGCAACCGCCGATTCTTCAAGGCCATCCGCAACGCCACGGTCAATGTTGAAATTGCCGACCGTGTTCGCGAAATCGCGGCAGACACCGGCGCAGAGGTCGTAGTAATTACCGGCCGCGATGGCACCTACATGAAGGAATTGAACCAGTTCATCGCCCGCGCAGGTCTGGAACCCAAGCACGTGTTCGCTAAGCCCGGCAACGACGGCTCCAACAGCCCCGCATGGAAGGACTCCGTCATTGAGTCCCTGATTGCTGACGGCAACCGCATTATCCACGCTTTTGAAGACACCGACCACGAGGTGTACCTGCGCCGCGGCATTCCCGTCACCTGGGTCGCCCCGATTCGCGACTACATTGGCGAATGGCACTACGAGTCGATCGACATTGACCCGGTCGCCTGGGCTGCCGAGCAGCGTGAGAAGGAAGCCGCTCGTGAGCGTCAGAAGCGTCGCCTTGCGGAGGGCGTGCTCGCACACCAGAAGGCCGAGGCGAAGGAACGCCAGGCAAACGTCGCGGCATAAAACCCGCACACCAACTTGAGAGCTGCGGTGGGTAACCCACTCAAACGAATGAGGCGCCGGAAGGATTCAATCCTCCCGGCGCCTCATTCTAATGCTATATGCGTTGATCGAAGCTGATGTACTCGGCTGATTACACAGTTAGTTTACGCGGTGCCGAGCAGTTCACGCAGACGAGTCGCAAAGGGGCCCGCCAGCTTATGGTGCGCCTTCTCCTTCAGATGCACGCCATCAGCCATGTCACCCTCAGCCAGGTAGAGGCTCTGCCAGCCCGAGGTGTCCATGAACAGCACGCCGGTCTCGCGGGCACCCTGCCTTGCCACCTCGTTTGCCACGTGACGCTTATGCGCCACCTGCTTATCCGGTGCAGACGCCTCATCCATAGACACCACACCACCGAACACAATCTTCGACGACGGGTACATACGTCGCAGCTGCTCAATGACCTGAGTCTGGTGAGCGTTCACGTGCTCGCGCGCCTTCGTCTCATCCTCGTGAATGTAAATGTCATTGCCGGAGGCGTCCAGGTAAATCACGCCGGGGTTACCGCTCGGCAGAGCCCAACGGCCACCCATCACACCCTGATAGTAGGAGGGGCACACACCCTCGCGGGCGGTCACAAAACCGATGCCGCCGCAACGGAACAGGTACGGGACGAAACCTGCCTGCTTCAGACCCAAACCAACCCAGGAGGTTGCGGTCACCTGCGAGTCACCAATCACTAGGGCGTCCTTAGGGCCAAGAACATTGGTGTTACGCGGCAGACCGTTCGCCTTATCCCAGTAGAGTTCAGCCTTCTCAAACTTGGTGTACAGAACGCCCTTCTTGGATCGCCAGCTCACCGGCAGACCCTCCCAACCGGCAAAGTCGCTGTACCCGCGCTGCTTCCACCAGTGCTCGTAGACGCCGGATTCCACCGCAACCGGACCGTACTTGGGGGTGTACATGACCACGCCACCCTTGAACTGCTGAACCAGCATGTCGGCGGCATCAGCGGAGGTGGAGAACGGCGCCTGAATCTCACCGGTTGCCTGTGCGCCCTCCTTGCCGAAGGCGTTCTGCGCGGTGCGTTCCATCTTCTGAGCCGGGGTGGTCGGTTCCGGAGTCGGCTCGGGGGAGGGGGACTCGCTGGGGCTTTCCTGGGCCGACTGGGTAGGCTCGGCGCCCGTAGCAGCGGTAGCGGCGGTGCTACCGGGTGCGGTGAAGCCTCCTGCGGAGTACATGCCAAAGGAACCGGCGGCAACCACAGCAAGGATTGTGCCGGTCAGAGAAACTTTCGCGATAGGAGACTTGATAGAAGGCATGCACAACAGTATACGATAGGCGCAACCCCAAGTAGAGAGCTTTTGAGGGATATTCAAATGAAAATAACAAAAAATATGCACCGCAGTGACAAGAATTAGACTCGGTGCGCAAACCGGTGTGCAACTTGGGGCACAACTCAAAATAGAACCGGCATAAACCCCCATATAGAAACGTCCCCTCCCACCCCGAATCGGGGTAGAAGGGGACGAATAAAAACCTATGAGCAAAAACCCATGAGAGCAGGTGGCGAACCCGCCTCAGCTCACAAGCATTGTTAAATGTCAGCCGCCTGAACCTTCAGCGCACGAGCCACGCCGTCGCGTGCCTCCGCAATCTGACGGTACAGAGCCGCAGCATCCTCAGGCAGAGATGCCAGGTACGCCTCGGTACGCTCCAGCAGCTCAGCGGTCGGCTCGCTCGGGTACATGCCACCAATAATCTGCATGGAAATCTCGTGCGAACGCGAACGCCAAATACCCTCAATCTGCTCGAAGTACGGCTCATCGTACTGGGCAATCAGCTCGGGCTTGCCGGACTTGAAACCGGAAATAGCGTAACGCTGAATCATGTTCGACAGCTCGCCGGTCACCATGATCTTGTTCCAGTACTCAGCCTTAGCCTCCGCGGTCGGAATCGACGCGTATGCCTGAGCGGCGTACTGCTGACCGTTTGCGGTGTTGTCGTTCTCCAGCTCCGCAGCAATCTGCTCGGCGGAGAAACGGCCACCGGTAGCCAGGCGGCACACCAGGTTCCAACGCAGGTCAGCGTCAATGTCCAGTCCCTCAAGGGTCAGCTCACCCTCGAAGAGGCGCTGCACGTTGTCGTACTGCTCCTCGGTGCGGGTCTGGTTGATGAACGCCTGCAGCAGCTGCAGCTGAGCATCCGAGTCGGGCTCTGCAACGCATGCCAGCTCCCACAGACGGTCAGCGGCACGGTGGCGGGTCTCCTCGCGAGCTTCAGGAGCTACGAAGGAGTGCAGAGTAGCGGACAGGTTGTTGATCTGGGTGCGCAGAGCGGTGGAGTTGGTCTCCTTACCGATGTTGTTCAGCACCAGGTCAACGTACTTACGTGCCGGCATCTGAGCGTCACGCACAGTATCCCAGAGCGAACCCCAGACCACGCCGCGAGCCACGGACGAATCAATGTCGCCCAGGTGCTTGATAGCGGTCTCGATGGAACGCTCATCCAGGCGAATCTTAGCGTACGCCAGGTCCTCATCGTTCAGCAGCAGCAGGTCGGGGCGCTTCTTGCCGATAGCCTCCTCAACCACGGTCAGCTCGCCGTCAATGTCCAGCTCGATGCGGTCGGTGCGGGTCAGCTTACCGTCCACCAGGTTGTAGAAACCAATTACCGCACGGTGCGGGCGCAGAGTCTCGAAGCCCTCAGCGTAGGACTGGCGGATACCCAGGTTCGAAATGTTGCCAGCCTCGTCGTTCTCAATCTCAACGGCGAGAGTGTTCACACCAGCGGTCTCAAGCCACTTAGCGCTCCACGCACGCACGTCACGGCCGGAGGTGCGCTCCAGCTCAACCAGCAGGTCGTCAAGAACGGTGTTGCCCCAGCTGTGCTTATCGAAGTACACCTTCAGAGCAGCCATGAAGTTCTCCTGGCCAACCCACGCCACCATCTGACGCAGCACCGAAGCGCCCTTCGCGTACGTAATGCCGTCGAAGTTCACCTGAACATCGGCAAGGTCACGGATCTCAGCCACAATCGGGTGAGTCGAAGACAGCTGATCCTGACGGTACGCCCAGGTCTTCTCCGACGCGGCGAAGGTGGCCCACGCCTCCTTCGCGTAGCGGGTGTTCTCCGCAGCAGCCAGGGTCGACATGAACTCAGCGAAGGACTCGTTCAGCCACAGGTCGTTCCACCACTTCATGGTGACCAGGTCACCGAACCACATGTGAGCCAGCTCGTGCAGAACGGTGATAGCGCGGCGCTCACGCAGAGCCTCCGCAACCTTGGAGCGGAAGACGTAAGTCTCCAGGTAGGTTACGCAGCCAGCGTTCTCCATCGCACCGGCGTTGAACTCGGGCACGAACAGCTGATCGTACTTCTCGAACGGGTACGGGGTCTTGAACTGCTCCTCGTAGAACTCGAAGCCCTGACGGGTCAGCTCAAACATGTCCTCAGCATCCACAAACGGCATGAGGGACTTACGAGCGTACACGCCCAGCGGAATCACTCGACCTTCAGAGTTAGTCAGCTCGCTGGTGACCTTCTCGTAGGGGCCAGCCACAATCGCGGTAATGTACGAAGACATGCGCGGGGTCGGCTTGAAGAACCAGGTCTTCGCACGGCCGCAACCGCACTCCTTCTCCTCAACCTTCACCTCGGGCTGGTTAGACACAACCACCCAGTGCGAGGGAACGCGCACAATAAACTCGAATTCAGCCTTCAGGTCGGGCTGCTCAAAGACGGGGAACACGCGGCGGGAGTCCGGCACTTCAAACTGGGAGTACAGGTACACTTCGCCGTCGGCGGGGTCCACGAAACGGTGCAGACCCTCACCGGTGTTGGTGTAGAACATCTCTGCGTCAATGACCAGGGTGTTCTCAGCAGCAAGGTTCGGCAGCTGGATGCGCTCGCCGTCCGCCAGGTCGGTGCTCAGCTCTTCGCCGTTGAGGTTAATGGACTTGACCGAGGAGGTGATGGCGTCAATGAAGGTGGAGGCACCTTCCTGAGCGTCGAAGCGAATTTCAACCTTCGAGGAGAAGACGTCTTTGTCCTTCGGAAGGTCGAGTTCAATACGGTACGAGTGCACGCGCTTAATAATGGATGCGCGTTCGATTGCCTCATTGCGGGTTAGGTTCAGGCCGGGCATACAGCTCCCTCTCCTTAGATGTGAATAGCGTGCCGTGTTGACACGCCCTGTCATGGTGCGCTGGTTCCCGAGGTGCGCGGCTCCTGCGACGCTGCATACGTAGCGCTGGAGGCCTTCAAGCTTGGGCGCGGCGAATCGGGACACCAAAAAGTGCCATATCCCACAGTCTACCGTATAGGTGGGGGTATAGAAGGCTTCGCATTACCCGAACCCGCGCGAATTCGATACAGTTAAGACAGAAAAAACCCAAACGGGGAAGCGTATCCCACCTGATGGATGCGCGGCGCACTCTAGCAACGGCGCTCAGAACTGAGACCCGGCGCCTCCCACGAACGCACAAACGCACGTCACACCAAATCACCAGGAGAGTACCTTGCGCGTACACATCGCAACCGACCACGCTGGCCTCGAGCTGAGCCACTACCTGATTGAGTCCCTCACCGCTGCGGGCTACGAAATGATTGACCACGGCCCCGCCGACTACGACCCGCTGGACGACTACCCCTCGTTCTGCATTAATGCAGCCCTTGGTGTGAAGCGTGACCGCGAGGCTGGCCTGGACTCCCTGGGTATTGTGCTGGGCGGTAGCGGTAACGGCGAGCAGATGGCGGCGAACAAGGTTGATGGTATCCGCGCAGCTCTGGCATGGAACCACGACACCGCGGCACTGGCTCGCGAGCACAACAACGCACAGGTTGTAGCTGTGGGCGGCCGCCAGCACAGCAAGGAAGAAGCACTGGAAATCATCAAGGTCTTCCTGGCTACCCCCTGGACCAACGAGGAGCGTCACGCACGCCGTATCGGCCAGCTGGCTGAGTACGAGCAGACCGGCGACATTGCCGGCAAGCAGATTGACGCTGCCTAAGCTCTAAAATCTGAGGCGCATAGTGCAGGCTATGCGCCTCAGTCGTCTCTGCGCCCCATATAATCCGCACTATTTCTAGCCGCGCTATTTCCAGCCCACAAGTTTTCGAGGAGAACCCGTGCCCGAAGGCCACTCCATCCACCGTATCGCCCGCCAAATCAGCGACGTCTTCACCGGCGAGCGCGTGCAGGTTTCCTCCCCGCAGGGCCGCTACACTGAGGGTGCCGCCCTGCTGGACGGTCACACCATCACCGGGGCATACGCGCACGGTAAGCACCTGTTCGTGACCTTCGAAAACGACCTGACCCTGAACGTGCACCTGGGTATTTACGGTAACTGGAGCTTCGGCGGGGACGAGACGTTCACGGGTGCTTCGAGCATTGGCGCGCCCCGCAAGATTGGTGAGAAGGAATATGCGGCGGGGGAGGAGCAGCCCTACGCCGGTCCTCCCGAACCGAAGAGTACGGTGCGTTGCCGTATTGTTTCGGAGCACGGCTGGGCGGATCTGGTGGGCCCGACTATCTGCCGCACCCTCACCCCGGAGGAGGTGCGCACCGTCCGCTCCAAGCTCGGCCCCGACCCGCTCAACCCGGACGCCGACCCCGAACAGTTCTACCGCGCGGCACGCAAGAGCTCCCGCCCGATTGGTGTGATTTTGATGGACCAGGCGGCAATCTCCGGCGTGGGCAATATCTTCCGCGCCGAGTCGCTGTACCGCCAGGAAATTGACCCGCTACGCCCCGGCAAGAGCCTCAGTGACGAGGAACTGGAGCGACTCTGGGAAGACAATAAACACCTGCTGGTCATTGGCGTGCGCGTGGGGCGCATTATCACCACCGAACCCGAAGACCGCCCCGGCGTACCCGAAACCGAAGCGTGGCCCGACCATGCCAACTACGTGTACATGCACCACGGCGAGCCCTGCCGCCGCTGCGGAACCACCATCCGCATGGAAGAAATTGCCGGCCGTAAACTCTACTGGTGCCCCGGCTGCCAGGTCTGAAAACAGGTCTAAAAACTACTCAAATATTTGACAGCCCAGATGGAACCTCGCTACTATAGTCAAGTTCCATTCCGGGGATGTAGCTTAATGGTAAAGCCTCAGTCTTCCAAACTGATTACGCGGGTTCGATTCCCGTCATCCCCTCGAGATTTAGGGTCTCGACGCTTTCGCGTCGAGGCCCTTTCTTTTTCCCTCGAGGGGATGACGGGAATCCCTTCCGCATGCGGATTTGTTTCCTCGCGCGCTCGGAATCCGCATGCTCCAGCTCGTCATCCCCTCCACCTCGCATCCACACAAAACACCCTACAAAACCAAGGGAGATAGGGGAGTACGCGCTCAGTGGAAATAAACCGCGCACGAGCCGCTGTGTTGGGCATTTAGCGGGAAAACAGGTAAACTAGGGCACTGACTGTGTTAAACACGCAAGTGCGCAACACGGTCGGTTTCACGGGGCGTGGCGTAGCTTGGCTAACGCGCCTGCTTTGGGAGCAGGAGATCGCAGGTTCGAATCCTGTCGCCCCGACGTGAAACGGTTGCCGCGACGCTACAGGGTCGTGGCGCTCTTTCCACTAAGCAACCGCGGCACACACGATTCGTGCCGCACCGAAACTATATGAGGAGATCACGGACGTGAAGACCGCCGTCGAGAAGCTCAACCCGACCCTCGCAAAGATTGAGGTCGAGGTTCCCTTCGCAGAATTCAAGCCCTACCTGGACCGCACCTACAAGAACCTCTCGGGTCAGATCAGCGTTCCCGGCTTCCGCAAGGGTAAGCTGCCCAAGCAGCTCATCGAGCAGCGTGCGGGCTTCGACTACATCGTCGAGGCATCCCTGAACGACGCTCTGAACGACTACTACGCACAGGCACTGGGCGAGAACGAACTCTCCCCCCTGGCACAGCCCGAGCTGGACGTTCAGTCCCAGCCCTCCACCGAGAACCGTGAGGCAGACGTCAAGCTGACCATCACCGTCACCGTCCGCCCCGAAATCGAGCTGCCCAACTACGAGGGTCTCGAGGTTGAGGTTGACGAGGTAGAGGTCACCGCTGAGGACGAGGTTCAGGCACTGGACGCTCTGCGTGAGCGCTTCGGCACCCTGAAGACCGTTGAGCGCCCCGCAGCTGACAAGGACTTCGTGACCATCGACATCGCCGCAGAAATCGACGGCGAGCAGGTAGACGCAGCAAACGACCTGTCCTACCAGATCGGTTCCGGCACCATGCTCGACGGCATTGACGAGGCTCTGACCGGCCTGTCTGCTGGCGAGGACGCAACCTTCGAGACCAAGCTCTCCGGCGGCGAGCACGCAGGCGAGCAGGCAGTCATCAAGGTCAAGCTTTCCGCAGTTAAGGAGCGTGAGCTGCCCGCAGCTGACGACGAGTTCGCACAGCTGGCTTCCGAGTTCGACACCATCGACGAGCTGAAGGAAGACATCAAGAAGCAGGTTGCAGAAGCTAAGGTTGCCGAGCAGGGTACCCAGGCACGCGACAAGGTCCTCGCAAAGCTCGTTGAGCTCGTCGAGATTCCCGTCCCCGAGAAGGTTATCGAGGACCAGCTCGAGCAGCACTTCAACAACCCCAACGCTGAAGCAGGCCACGATACCGAGGAGCACCGCGCCGAGGTTCGCGAGAACACCGAGACCGCGTTCAAGAACGAGATGGTTCTCGACGCTGTTGCGGACAAGGAAGAAGTGACCGTTGACCAGGCTGAGATGATCAACTACATCATCACCATGAGCTCCCAGTACGGCATGGACCCCAACCAGTTCGCACAGATGCTGGACGGCTCCGGCCAGGCTGGCGCACTGGTCGGCGAGGTTCGCCGCTCCAAGGCTCTGGCAGCAGTGCTGAAGACCGCAGTGGTCAAGGACACCAAGGGCAACGTTGTTGACCTGTCCAAGTACCTGGGCGAGGGCGAAGAGGCAGCTGCCTAAATCCCCGCCACGGTCTGCAAAAAGCCACCCCGCTAGAGGGCGTGAGCTGATTGCTTGAAACGTGTAGCCTCAGCGGGCATCCACCGAATTACCGGTTGGGTGCCCGCTGAGGCTCTTTTCACCCCAAACTATTCCGCCCTCAAGTTATTCCGTACCGAGGTTTTCGCCTCTGCTTCACCCCCTGGCGAACGAACAACCCGAAGGGAAGCGGGGGAGAGCAACTATCGGTAAGGTAGTAGCAACGAAACTTTTCGCGTGCGCTCCGGCGCGTAAATCGCGCAAAGATGCAGCGAAGACCCATTAGAGAAGAAGAGGAAGAATGTCCAGCTACATGCCTCTGCCCATCGGCGCCTCCCAGGCAGCCGGCGTGGCGCCCGCGCCGTCTATGGCAACCCCCATCGTTGGTGCCCAGGAAGATTACGTCTACAACAGCCTCCTGAAGGAGCGCATTATCTGGCTCGGTTCCGAGGTGCGCGACTCCAACGCCAACCTCATCTGCTCCCAGATGCTGCTGCTCTCGGCTGAAGACCCCGAGGCAGACATCTACCTGTACATCAACTCTCCCGGCGGCTCCGTCACCGCCGGCATGGCTATCTACGACACCATGCAGCTCATCCCGAACGACGTGGTGACCGTGGTGACCGGTATGGCAGCATCCATGGGTCAGTTCCTGCTCACCGCAGGCACCATCGGCAAGCGCTACGCAACCCCGAACGCCCGCATCCTCATGCACCAGCCCCTCGGCGGTATTGGCGGTACCGCATCGGATATCCGCACTCAGGCTGAGCTGATTCTGGACATGAAGAAGCGCCTGGCAGAGATTACCGCTGAGCGCACCGGCAAGAGCCTCGAGACCATCCTGAAGGATAACGACCGCGACAACTGGTTCAACGCGGAAGAAGGCCTGGAATACGGCTTCTTCGACCACATTGCCACCACCGCCGGTAAGCTGCCCGAATCGAAGAACGCATAAGGGAGATGCACATGAACTACCTGCCGAACGATATCACCACCTCGGCGCCGGCTATGCCGAGCAACCGCTACGTGCTCCCCAGCTTCGAGGAGCGCACCCCCTACGGTTACAAGCGTCAGGACCCGTACGCAAAGCTGTTCGAGGACCGCATCATCTTCCTGGGCACCCAGGTGGACGACGCATCCGCTGACGACATCATGGCTCAGCTGCTGGTGCTGGAGGCACAGGACCCCGAGCGTGACATCACCCTGTACATCAACTCGCCCGGCGGCTCCTTCACCGCAATGACCGCTATCTACGACACCATGCAGTTCATCCGCCCCGAGATCCAGACCGTGTGCCTGGGTCAGGCGGCATCCGCTGCGGCGGTTCTGCTGGCTGCCGGTACCCCCGGCAAGCGTCTGGCACTGCCGAACGCTCGCGTGCTGATTCACCAGCCCGCTCTGAGCGGCCAGCAGGGCGGTCAGGCATCTGACATTGAGATTCACGCGAACGAGGTTATGCGTATGCGTGAGTGGACTGCACAGACCCTGGCGCTGCACTCGGGCAAGACCTACGAGGAAGTTGACCGCTCCATTGAGCGTGACAACATTCTGACTGCGGCTGCTGCTCTGGAGTACGGCCTGGTCGATAAGGTGCTGGAGTCTCGTAAGTTGCGTAAGCCTGCGACCAACACCGCTATTTCCCACACCTAAACTTTAGTTTTGAGGAATATCCCCGAGTATTTTTCGGGGGAGGGGCGGCATTGCCCCGTGTGCGAGCCTTCGGGCTGGTGCGCGGTGCGGTGCCGCTTCTTTTTGTGCACCGTGGGTGTATTTGGTGGGTCTCCGTGTGGTGCTTCAGTAGGTGACTCTGACCTGCACTTTACCCTTGTGAATCACCGTCATATCGGGGTGTGGAAGTTCCTGCCGCCGTCATAAAAGACGCGCTTTGTCATATGCCCGGTAAGTCCGTTCATTTGCGGTGCGTAATTCTTGGTTCCGGGGTGAACTCCGGTAGCCTTAGAAAAGGAGAAAATTCGAGTATTTCATACCGTTTTCTCACTCAAACTAGGGCGCCCACCACCCGCCGGTGCTCCTCCTGAGAAATCACCGCAGACATCAGGTCACTGACCCTTCTGCGCCGATTTCACCACGCCGATCGAAAGGGAATTTTCGTGGCCACAGACGTCATTGTGCCTCCCGAACAGCCCAACGCCAGCATGCGATGCTCCTTCTGCAAGAAGACTCGCGCGCAGGTTTTTAAGATTGTGCTCGGCCCGAATGTTTCTATCTGCGACGAATGCGTGGAGCTGTGCGAAGAGATCCTCGCTGAAGAGCGTCTGAAGGTGAAGGCCCCCGCCGCTGCGCCCGCGCCTCAGCTGGCTACTCCGCGCGAAATTTACAGCTACCTCAACGACTACGTCATCGGTCAGGACGCGGCGAAGCGCACCCTGGCGGTGGCGGTGTACAACCACTACAAGCGCATCCACGATATTGATAACCCGGTGTTGACCTCCCGCATTCTTTCGGCGACCGCGGGGGAGCAAGTGGAGCTGGGCAAGTCGAATATTCTGATGCTCGGCCCGACCGGCTGCGGTAAAACCTACCTGGCGGCAACCCTGGCGAAGAAGCTGGATGTGCCTTTCGCCCTGGTTGACGCAACCACCCTCACCGAGGCGGGTTACGTGGGTGACGACGTGGAGAACATTCTGTTGCGCCTCATTAACGCCGCTGACGGCGATATTGCCAAGGCTCAGCGCGGCATCATCTACATTGACGAAATCGACAAGATTGCCCGCAAGGGTGGCGAGAACCTCTCCATCACCCGTGACGTGTCCGGTGAGGGCGTGCAGCAGGCGCTGCTGAAGATTATCGAGGGCACCGTGGCGACCGTACCCCCGGAGGGCGGCCGCAAGCACCCGGCGCACGCGAACATTGAGATTGATACCTCGAACATTCTCTTCATCGTGGCTGGTGCCTTCGACAATATTGACGACCGCATTGCAGCCCGCGTGGGTGCCGGTGGCATCGGTTTCGGTGCCGAGCTGGGCGGTTCCGTAAAGAACCCGCTGGATCAGATCATGCCCGAGGACCTGGCGCATTACGGCATTATCCCCGAGCTGATTGGTCGCCTGCCGGTCATCTCGACCCTGAGCGAGCTCAACGAAGAAGAGCTGGCTCGCGTGCTGACCGAACCGAAGAACGCGCTGCTCAAGCAGTACCGTCACCTCTTCGCCCTGGACGGCGTGGAACTCATCATCGACGACGCAGCAGTCGCGGCTATTGCGCGCCTCGCCGCCGAACGTGGTACCGGTGCCCGCGGCCTGCGCTCCATGATGGAGCAGATTCTGCAGCCGATTATGTTCGACATCCCGGACCGCACCGACGTGGTGTCTATCGTCATCGGTGAGGACACCGTGCTCAACGGGGCAGAACCCCGCTACGTGCTGCAGGCACCGGACCCCGAGACCACCCGCACCGTGAAGGGGGAGGCGAAGACCGCCTCCCTGAAGGCCGCGAAGGCCGGGCGCAAGGTGGCCTAATCGAATACTTCCGGCCGAAGAGGCCAGGGAATAAAGAAGCCGTCGCCCCGGTTATACGGGGTGACGGCTCACTAGCAGGTGCCGCGCTCAGAAACCGCGGGCTTGGCTGGTGCAGATATTAAAGGTGAACACAGGGTGCCGGGCTGCACGGGCGGTACGCGCATCCGTACAAGAGAGGAACACCCATGGCTGAGAACGCCCCCGCACAGGTTGATTTCTGGTTCGATCCGATTTGCCCCTGGTGCTGGATTACCTCCCGCTGGATTGGCGAGGTGCAGAAGGTCCGCAATATTGAGGTGACCTGGCGTCCCTTCTCCCTGTCCATGCACAACCAGGGCCGCGACCTGCCCGCCGACTACCAGGCAGCGATGGACCGGTCCTGGGCGCCGACCCGCCTCATTACCGCTGTGCGCGAGCTGCACGGCAACGAGGTCATCAAGCCCCTCTACGACGCTCTGGGCGAGCAGATTCACCACAACGACAACAAGGCAGATTCCTACCGCGACGCAATCGTCAAGGCGCTGGAAGAGGTCAACCTGCCCGCAGAGCTGGCGGATGTGGCCTTCACCGACAAGTACGACGAGCAGATGCGCGCTTCTCTGGACCTCGCCCTGAAGACCGTGGGCGGCACCGATGTGGGTGTTCCGCTGATTTCCATTAACGGCACCGCCTTCTTCGGCCCGGTCATCTCCCCGAGCCCTGCCGGTGAAGAGGCCGGTAAGCTCTTCGACGGCGCCCTGGCGCTGGCTTCCTACCCCGGCTTCTTTGAGCTCAAGCGCCCCCGCACCGTGGGCCCGATTTTCCACGGCGAGGACGGCGAAGCCTAAACACAGCGGGAACTGAGGCTCGAAACGCCGGGGACTGAAGCCCCAAGACTCGAAAACCCCGAGCTCGGCAGAGCCCCTCGGCGATAGAGCCTCAACAGAGCATAAAAGTACCGCCCGGTCACACTGACCGGGCGGTAATTTCTGTCTAACGGTGCCGAATTGCCGGATGCGGGTCAGACTTGGCGGCTTCGGTTTTCAGAAACCGTCTTTCGTGCTTTCTGCGCCTTGCGCTGAGCCCTGCGCTCCAGAACCTTCGGGTGCGTCGCGCGCTGCACAATCTTCGTGTCGCGCATGTGGAAGGTGCGGGTCGCGGTGTACTGGACCGCCTCGTCCGAGGTGAACGCCAACATTGCGAACACCGCAACGCCCAGCTGGAAGAAAATCGTGGACAGCGGCAGGGAGTGGTGTCCCCACAGCACGCCGCCGGTAATCGCCATGAAGTTTAGCGCCGTCAGTAGCAGGGCCAGACGGCGAGCCTTGGAGGAGCCGCGCAGCGTGCTCCACAGCAGGAAGAGGTGGGCCGCAGAATAGACGGCTACGAAGCCCACCAACACCGCGCTGGTGATGGTCAGCAGCACGTCGCTATCCACCTGATCGAATAGGCTCAGCAAATCAAGATCGTCGCCGGATCCTTCCTCCAGCAGCTTGGCTCGCAGAGCCGGGCGGCTGAGCGCCAGAATGACGCTGTTGACAATATCGGCGAGGGTCACGGCGATGAGCATACCCGAACCAACCAGCAGACTCAGCGGCATGCGGTACGCCAGGTCGTGCGCGCTGGAGAGGTGAATTTCTTCCTGCTCCTGCGGCTCCAGGCCCTCATTGTTCAGCACGATGACCGGGAGCGCGCCGTCCGTGCGGATCGCGTCACCGCCGCCGTTACGGGCATGGTAGCCGGAGGAAAAATCGTGCAGAATCTCAACGTGAGTTTCCGGGTGGGCGTACTGAATGGACTCCACAATGTAGTCGCGTTCAAAGTCGGTTTCAGCGTCAATGCGGTGCGTGACCTGCAGAGTGAAGAAACTGAAACCCACACCGGAGTCGTACGTGCCCGCCGCCAACCAATCCACCTGGTGACCGCCCGGCAGAAGCCAGCCGTCCGGGGTTTTCCAGAAGCGCACGTGGTGGCGCTTCTCGGGGTTGCCGTCCACTTCCTTCTGGTAGGCGAAAGCCTGCGTCTTACCAAAAATTTTCAGCGGGGAGACGGGCGCCTCCGCGTAGGAACGGCGGGTGATGGTGGAGATAATAATCTTCCACGAGGAGACGAGGGTGACGTCGTCAGCACGGGTCCAGCCTGCATCCTGCATGACCTGGTGAATCTGCTCCTCGGTACCAATCAGGCCGATATTGACCGGGTCGCCGAGCAGGCCGTCCGGGGTGCGGGTGCGCCCAATGAAGTAATCGGGCACGTAGATGCGGGTCATGATGGCGTGAAAACGCGGTAGCGTCAGGTACGCGGTGACCGCCCAGAAGATAAAGGCGATGGGCACGCCCCAAAAAGAGTGGCCGACCGTATTCGCCAGAATCATGAAGGTCAGCACGAGGGCGGCGACGCCGGCGAAGATAAAGAAGAGAGTGTCCCAGAAATCAACCCACAAGCTACGCGGCACGAGGTCTTGCGCCGCACCGCGCGTGTCAATATCGCCACGGTAAACCGGTGGCGAGGTAACTGGGGGAGCAACATCGCTACGTATAGGCCGCAGGACGCGTTTTTGGTGGGACATTCCCGCCCTTTCTGCAACATAGTTAGGGTCTTTGAATATCCATAACTATAGCAAGGGGCAGGTTATGTGAAGTACGCATTCCGGGCAGGGCTTAATCGCTTGGCTCGATAGCCCCGCCGCAGAAAAACGCGGTACAACGCGGAGTGCTGGCGTTGCCGCGCGAAAGAAATAAAGGGTGACCCTACTCGGGGAGGGGCTTAGCCTCCACAGCGGCGCGTGCGGCGGCAATGGAGCTTTCGTGGTGCAGCATGTCGCGGCTTTCACGCATGAGGCGCACCCACTTGCGGGTCAGTTCCTCAAGTTGCTGAGCGGTCAACGAACCGGAGGCGATGCTCGCCTCATCGGTGGCGGCGCTGGTGGAAATGTGCTGATGCCACAGGTCGTACACTTCGTTGGTGTAGCTGTCACGTAGTGCCCGGGCGTGTTCGCGTGCCTGGCTGATGTATTCGTTCAGGCTTGCGTGGTAGTGCTGAAGCTGATCGGGGGAAATGTTTGCTTGCGCTCCTGGCGGTGAGCTCGGGGTTGAGCTCTGCCTCGCCTGGGGTTTGTTCGGTAATCCGGAAGAGGATGAGTATGAATTCATGAGGATATGGGGTGCGCCTACTTTGGCGCGGGTCAGAGTCAGGACGCATCGCTGCGCCTGACGGGTGGTTTATTGTCGTGCGGTTGGTCGGGGTATGTCTTGCTCGTACCGGTGATTTGTCTGTTGCTGAAGTTGAATAGAGGGTTGTTCCTAATGGTAAAACCCTCGCATCAACAATCATACATAAGTGACAGTCAATCTCATAAGGTTGATTATGCTCTTTGCACATTGATGAACAGAAAAAGGGATTGAAAATCCCACATAATCCCTACAGAACAGCAGACTAAAACCCACATTATTGGGGGAGGAGGTTGTGAAGGTGCTAGGGATGGGTACGGGCACCCGCGGGTACCGAATGTGTAAAGCCTCTAGTCAGAGTCGTAAAGGCACCCTGCAAAGCACCGCCCGCAGCCGAGCATCATGCTTTCCGAATATCTTGCCGGCAGAAACCAACGAACCGCAGACACAGAAAACGGGGCGGTACCGTCAATCGGTACCGCCCCGTCCTCAACACCAACTCGGTGTTATGTCACTAAGCAATGAACGTTAGATTCGATTACTCAGCTGCTTCTTCCACAACGAGTACAACGTCGCGAACCTCCAGCTCGCCCTCAGCTGCCACCAGGGACAGCTCACGAGCGTTACCGGCAGCCTTCAGGTCAGCCAAGCCAGCGGCAATGCAATCCAGCTGAGCCTGAGGAGCCGCAATAGTAGCGGACTCAACCTCGGTGCGCTGCTTGACCTTCGCGTCGCTCTTAGCCTTACGCAGACCACCCAGAGCCTCAGCAACATCCGGCAGGATCTGCTTGAGCGACTCAATCTGAGCCGGGTCAGCGTCCGCCAGGACCCACTGAGCAGAAATGCCAGCAGTCGGGTTCTGTGCGGAGTACTCAGCCAGCAGGGTGCCCTCCAGGATGGGCAGTGCCTGCGGCCACTCGGCGCGGTGTACGCTACCTGCACGCCACCAGGACCAAATCTCTTCGGTCACGAACGGCAGGAAGGGAGCGAACAGACGCAGCAGAGCATCCAGGGTGGTTGCCAGTGCGGCAAGAACAGAAGCCTGCTCCTCTTCGCCGCGAGCACCGTACGCACGGTCCTTAATCAGCTCAACGAAGTCGTCGGTGAAGGACCAGAAGAAGCTCTCGCAAATCTGCAGGGCCCGAGCGTACTCGTACTTCTCAAACGCTGCGGTTGCCTCTTCAATCAGGTACGCCAGGCGAGCCAGCAGGGAGCGGTCCAGGGCGTTGATGAGCACGCGGCCCTGAGCCTGAGAAGTAATGACAGACTTCTCGGTAGCGCCCAGGTTCAGCACGAACTTGGATGCGTTCAGCAGCTTGATGGCAAGGCGGCGGCCAATCTTCATCTGGCCTTCGTCGTAGGCGGTGTCAGCACCCAGGCGAGCGGAAGCAGCCCAGTAGCGCACAGCGTCCGAACCGTACTTCTCCAGAACCTCGTTCGGGACCACAACATTGCCCTTGGACTTGGACATCTTCTTGCGGTCCGGGTCGAGAATCCAGCCGGAGAGCGCGGTGTTGTACCACGGCACGGAGGACGCCAGGGTCTCCGCGCGAACAGCGGTGGAGAACAGCCAGGTACGGATAATGTCGTGACCCTGCGGGCGCAGATCCATGGGGAAGGTCTTCGCGTGCAGGTCCGGGTTCACACCCCAGCCGGTCGCAATCTGCGGGGTCAGAGAGGAGGTAGCCCAGGTGTCCAGAACGTCCGGGTCAGCGATGAAGCCGCCCGCTACGCCGCGCTGATCCTCGGTGTAACCGGGAGCAGCCTGAGATGCGGGGTCAACCGGCAGCATCTCTTCGGTGGGCAGAATCGGGTTCTCGTAGTCCGGCTCGCCCTCAGCGTCCAGCGGGTACCAGACGGGGAAGGGAACGCCGAAGAAGCGCTGGCGAGAAATCAGCCAGTCGCCATTCAGACCCTCAACCCAGTTCTCGTAGCGGCTACGCATGAAGGAGGGGTACCAGTTCATCTCACGGCCGCGCTCGATGAGCTTCTCGCGGCGTGCAGCGTCACGGCCACCGTTGCGGATGTACCACTGACGGGAAGCAACGATTTCGAGGGGCTTGTCACCCTTCTCGTAGAACTTCACGGGGTGGGTAATCGGCTTGGGGTCGCCGTCCATTTCGCCAGCCTCAACCAGCATTTCCACGACGGTCTTCTGTGCGGTGAAGACGGTGGTGCCAGCCATACGCTCGTAGCGCTCGCGGCCCTCAGCGGAGGTGATCCACTCGGGGGTTTCGCGGGAGAAACGGCCGTCGCGACCGATGAGGGCGCGGGTGTCCAGCTGCAGTTCACGCCACCAGGTGACGTCGGTGGTGTCACCGAAGGTACAGATCATGGCGATACCGGCACCCTTGTCGGGCTGTGCCAGCGGGTGCGCCTTAATTTCGACCTCAACGCCGAACAGCGGGGAGGTGACGGTGGTGCCGAACAGCGGCTTGTAACGCTCGTCGTCCGGGTGCGCCACGAGAGCCACACAGGAGGGCAACAGCTCGGGGCGGGTGGTCTCAATCCAGACCTTCTCGCCGTTGGGGCGGTGGAAGCTGATGCGGTGGTACGCGCCGGGGCGTTCCTTGTCTTCCAGCTCAGCCTGTGCCACTGCGGTGCGGAAAGTGACGTCCCACATGGTCGGTGCTTCAGCCATGTAGGCGTTGCCTGCTTCCAGGTCCTTCAGGAAGGCGAGCTGGGAGACCTTGCGGGAGTGCGCGTCGATGGTGCGGTAGGTGCGCGACCAGTCAACGGACAGACCCAGGGTGGTGAAGAGGTTTTCGAAGACCTTCTCGTCTTCAACCGCGAGCTCTTCACAGAGTTCAATGAAGTTGTTGCGGGAGATACGCGGCCACTTTGCCTGGCTGCGGTCGGGCTTGGGGGTGCCGTCTGCCTTCCAGGTGATCAGGTCACGGAAGGAGTCGTTGTCTGCCACGGAGGGGTCGCAGAGAACGCCGTAGTAGTTCTGAACGCGGCGTTCGGTGGGCAGGCCGTTGTCATCCCAGCCGAGGGGGTAGAACACGTTCTTGCCGGTCATGCGCTGGTAGCGTGCAATGACGTCGGTCTGGGTGTAGGAGAACATGTGACCCACGTGCAGGGAGCCGGATGCGGTCGGCGGCGGGGTGTCAATGGAGTAGACCTGTTCGCGAGTGGTGTTCTCGTCGAATGCGTAGGTCTTCTCGTCGGCCCAGCGCTGCGAGAGCTTCTCTTCGAGGCCTTCGAGGGCGGGGCGGTCGGGAACGTTAATCTGTACGGGCGAGTCTGAGCCCAAAATGTTTTCAGCCATAACGGCTATTTTCTCATATTCACGGCATTCTCTCAGCTCCAGGGGAATTCTGCGCCGCACCGTGCTGTTCGTACCGCTCGATGGCGGCTTCTAGGCGCGCCAGGAGGTGCCGGTACCGGCTCACAAATTGTGCCCTGCGCACTGCGGCGCGTACCCCGCCGGAGGCGGTGAGATCCTGCCAGCTGGCGGGGTCGAGGTAGCTCTGCCCGAGCAGTAGGTGAACTTCGGAACTGTAGGGGAGTCCGGTGGTGGCACGGATGCTGCGCGCCCGCTGCTGGAGGGTGCGGCGCTGCTCTTTAAGGTCGGTGATGTGCTGGTGCGGTGTTGCTGTCATGTGGAGGCTCCCTATATGAGGAGTAATTGGCGATTCAGTGACAAACTCGGTGGAAACGGTAATGGGGGAGAGACCCCCTAATATTGCTGCCCCTGATTACCTGCAGTGTATGCGCGAAAATCTGCAGTATCAATGCCCACGAATCCTTCTCAGCAGAGCGGGCGCGGCGTAGACTGAAGATACACGACCTTTGAGGAGTTGCCAATGAGTTCTCTGAGTATTTTTGGTTTGGGCACGTCTGAAACCGTTCTGCTGATACTGCACCTGGTGCTGGTTGCGTTGTGCGTCTGGCATTTGACGGTGCGTAGCGGTTACGGTGAGGCGCGTATGCGTTTCGTACTGCCTCTGATTGCGTTCATGCCCGGTGCCGCGATTCTTTATCTGATGTCGGCGCGTGAAGGCACGGTCCCTCCGGACACCATCAAGACCGGTAGTAGCTCGCCCGTGTATTTTGAGCACCGCCTCGGGTTCCGTGACGGCGGCAGGAGTCGTTGGGGTTTGCCTCGTCGCCGCAAGTAGTAGGTGTGACAGCGCCTGTACCGTTCGTCCTGAATGGTGGCATTGTCGGCATCTATCTCACTATCGAAAATTTCAAAATATATGCCCGCGAGTCTGCTCGAACAGAGCACCCGCGGGCATCACTCTACTAGGATTAAAGTATGACTGAGAACACCCACATTCCTGCATCTCCTTTCCTGCCCCATACCGGCGACGGCAAAGTTGCCGTGGTGACCGGCGCATCCAGCGGTATTGGTCGAGCCACCGTACAGCAGCTGGTAGCAAGCGGCTGGACCGTTTATGCTCTGGCTCGTCGCACCGACCGCCTCTACACTCTCTACGCGGAAACCGGCGCTCACCCGGTGACCTGCGACGTGACCGATGAGCATTCCGTCCGCTTTATTGCCGAGCAGATCCTGGAGGAGCAGGGCACCATTGACGCCCTGGTCAATATTGCCGGTGGTGCTATTGGCGTGGATAAGGTTGCCGACGGCAAGCCTACCGATTATTTGAAGATGTACCAGATGAATGTGCTCGGTATTCTGCACATGGTGCGTGCCTTCGCGGAGGCGTTGCGCCTGAACGGTCACGGCACGATCCTGAACCTGACCTCCACCGCTGCCGAGCACGGCTACGAGGGCGGCGCCGGATACAACGCGGCGAAGTTCGGCGCTCGCGGCCTGACCGAGGCGCTCCGCCTGGAAGAAGCGGAACATAACGTTCGCGTGATTGAGATTTGCCCGGGCATGGTGCACACCGAGGAGTTCTCCCTAAATCGTCTGGGTTCCAAGGAAGCCGCCGAGCGCGTCTATGCGGGTGTTGAGAAGCCGCTGACCGCAGAGGACGTGGCGCAGACCGTGACCTTTGCGTTGAACGTTCCGCACCACGTGAACCTTGACCGCATTACGATTCGCCCGGTGGCGCAGCCGAGCCAGTTCAAGGTGATTCGCAAGGAGAGCTAAGCTTTGTGCTCTTGCGTCCGCTGATGCGGGGGTAACTTGCCTCGCCTGCATTCCTGATTCTTAGGATGCGGGCGAGGCTTTTTGTTTGTACGCGGGGAGGTCTGTGGCTTGTGTGGAGCTTTGATCCGGGTGCCAAGCGGGGCGGGAATAGGTGGGGGAGAGGTATCAAGGAGTACTTGATGGAACTATAAAGTGGTACGTGAGACTTTAAGGTTCACCATGGTGAAATAGTTGGGGTGAAATCATCTATGGAAAGTATTATATTTTCTTCAAATGCAATCAAAATGTAGGGTTGCCGGCGTTCATATGTCAGTACATGACCACAAAACACCATAATTGGTCTGTATTAACTCTCAACTTTAGGGGTGGTTTTATAACGATTTCGTTACAGTTGGGCAAAGATGACGGTAAGCATGCTAAACATCCAGGGGCAAATGCTAGCCTTTTAGCAGTCACACCCATGTATGGGTCTACTGCACCTTCAAAGACGGGGGCGAACCACGGTAGGCTCAACACCGATAATCAGAGATCGAGGAAAAATGTCGAAGACTACCCGTCGCGTTTACAAGATCGCAGCAGCGGCAGCCTTTACTGCCGGTTCCGTGGCAGCAATCCCGGCAACTTTTGCGGCAGAAGCACCCGCTGACCAGCAGCAGCAGGTTGTCGACCAGAAGGCAACTGCTCAGACTTCTTCCCTGCCTGGTGGCAACGCAACCGAGACCCCCAAGGCTGAGGCTCCTAAGGCTGAGGCAACCCAGGCACCTAAGGCAGAGACTCCTACCCCCACTGCTCCGGCAACCGAAGCTCCCAAGGCTGAGGCTCCGAAGACCGAAGCACCCAAGGCTGAGACCCCTGCCCCCACCGCTCCTGCAACCGAGGCACCTAAGGCTGAAGCACTCAAGACCGAAGCTCCTAAGGCTGAGGCAACCGAGGCTCCTAAGGCTGACGCAACCGAGACCCCCAAGGCTGAGACCCCCAAGGCTGAGGCAACCGAGGCTCCCAAGGCTGAAACCCCCAAGGCAGAGACTCCTGCCCCCACTGCTCCTGCAACCCCTGAGCCGACCACCCCCTCCACCCCGGCTCCCGAGGCAAAGCAGGCTGATCCCTCCGTCGTTATTGAGAATGCTCACTTCCCCGGTGATGCACAGTTCAACACCGTGAACGTTGTTGGCACCGGCTTCTACGGTGAGAAGGTTGGTCCCGGCGTTCAGGTCAGCATCTACGCACTGGATGCGAACAAGCAGGTCACCGGCGATGCTATCGCTACCGTTTCCGTGTCTGCAGACCAGATTCAGGACGGCTCCTTCAAGACCGCGTTCACCGTTGAGGCAAGCAAGCTGCCCGCAGGCGCATCCTACGCTCTGGTTGCTGTCAGCAACCCGCAGGGTCAGCCCGATCAGAAGCTCGTAGCTCTCTCCTCCTTCAAGGTCACCGATTCCGCTTCTCCCGAAGCTCCGAAGACCGAAGAGACCCCCGCCCCTGAAGCTCCCAAGCCTGAGAATCCCAAGGCTGACGAGACTCCCGCTCCCGTAACCCCGGCACCCGAGGCTCCCAAGACTGAGGTCCCCAAGGAAGAAACTCCTGCTCCGGAAGCACCTAAGACTGAGACCCCCAAGGCTGACGAGACCCCCGCTCCGGAGGCTCCCGCAGCACCCGAGAACGCAACCCTCACCACCGAGGACGCTTCCCTGAACCCGAACGATCAGTACAACGTCCTGACCTTCAACGGCTCCGGCTTCACCCACGAGTCCGTCGCTAACGGTGTGCAGATCGCTATCTTCCGCCTGGATGCAAACGGCAACATCACCGGCGACGCTCTGGCAACCCACGACGTACCCGCTTCTGAAATCGTGAACGGCACCTTCCGCGTCAAGGTCAGCGTTCTTGCTGAACTGCTGCAGCCCGGTTACGCCTACGCAATGGTGGCAACCAGCGACCCCAACGGCCCGGTACACCAGGTTGCAGTCACCACCGCCACCGTGAGCGATGCGAACAACCCCGCACCGACCCTGCCGGCAGCTACCGAGGACGAGAGCACCACCGTTCGCGATAACGGCGACGGCACCACCAGCGTCTTCACCGCTGAAATGCGCGAAGACGGTTCGGTTGTCGTAACCGAGACCCGCATGCCCTCTTCTCAGGCACCCAAGGCTAAGGTTGGTAACGCATCCGCTGCTACCTCCTCTAGCTCCAAGGGCCACACTGTAGGCGTCTCCGGCACCAAGGGCTCGGCTCAGGCTTCCTCCTCCTCGAAGCAGCAGCTGGCACACACCGGTGCTGAGGGTGTTGCAGGTATCGCAGGCGTTGGCGCCGCAGCTCTGATTGCTGGTGCCGCACTGATGCTCCTGCGCCGCCGCAGCCTCTAATAGCTCAGCCTCTATAGGCTAGGCTCTGAATATCTGATACTCGCCGTAAGGTGAGTGATTCAAGTGCCGCCAATACTCTGAAAGGGTATTGGCGGCACTTTTGCATGCCAGCAGTTTTTTGCGTGCCAGCAGTTTTTGTTGAGCTGTTCTTTGGATCTGGGGGGGGTAGTTGTGTGTGGCAAGCGGGGTGAGAGGGGTAGCTCTTCCGTATTGGGGGTGCAGGCTGGCGTAACGGAATGATTTTGTCGACTTATTTTGTGCGTGGTTATTGGTACGCACGCTTTTAATCAATGTGCGGGGAAAAGCGCTGTGACCTGCAATTTTTTCACTCAAAAGAAATAAATTAAATGCATGAATGTGCAGAATATTTTTATCTCAAATCCATTAAAAATGCATATACATGCAATAAAACCTTGAGCCTCAATGGAGAGTTGAAAAATTTCGCCTAGTCCATGCAATTTGAGTGCTCTTGATGCTGTTCTGGAGAGTAAAAAATATTCCATGTGGGTTATTGCACAAGAAAATAGTCAGGACGTAAAGCGTATTTACAGCAATAATCTAAAAAGTATTGTTAGTGTGGAATTACCGATAAATAGAGCGATTCCCTTCGTGGTAACTTCCACTATTACATGAACGTTATGACTAGTCCGTGCGTTATAGTGTTCATTCCTGAAGAGGTATCCAACCATCTTCACTCCGTGGCACCCTCCGGAGGGTATCGTTCACACTCACAGAAAAGGTGTGTTCCATGCCCGAACCCGCTCACTCAAAAACCCGTGCAACAGCCGCTATTGCTGCATCCGTCCTGTCCGTTACCGGTGTTGGTGCTGCGCACGCAGATGTGCAGGTGCAAAATAATGGCGGAATTGCTTCATCGACTGCGGTAGAACCCGACAATCCCCCCTCCGCAACAAACGCAACCCCCATCGAAAACGTTGCCACCCAAACCTCCCCGCAGGTGTACGTCGAGCAGGGTGTCGTCATTAACCCGGCACGTTCCCAGAGCATCACCGTCACCGGTGAAGGCTTCACCGGCGGTGCCGTTGAACGTTACGGTGTGGCGGTGTACGTGAGCGAATACCGCCAGTACCCCCTCTACGCACTGGGTCGCGGCTCCGCAGTGACGATGACCCTCGTGCCCGAACTCGATGTGGACGGTGGCCGCTTCAGTACCCAGGTGACCCTGCCCGCAGGTACCCTCGACCCCAACCAGCAGTACGTCGTCGCAACTGCCGTGGTCGACCCCGGTAAGGGTTATGCAACCGAGGACCCCTCCTACAACTCCTCCGCACCGCTGGAGCTGCTGCCCGCAAATACTCAGGATGAGCCGCTCAATGCTCAGATTCTTTCGGGGCAGCTGGAAATCCCGCAGGATAAGAACCTTGTCGTCTACAAGGTCACCGGTCTGGGTGAGGCGCAGGCTTTTGAAGTCATGACCTACACCTACGCCCTGGATAGCCAGGGTAACCGCATCCTGCTCGCTGCCTCTCCCGCGCGTGCCGACGTTATGAACGGCACCCTCCTGGACGGCATTGAAGTGCCCGGATCCAGGCTGGAAGAAGTGCAGGCTGTTCACGAAGACCTGCGCTACGTGCTGAGCATTGAGGTTGCGCCCTCTGCCGCTAATGGTTACACCGCCCAGGAAGTTGAGGTTCCCTTCATGAATGGTTGGAATGCACAGAATGGCTCCGCTCCGGTTGCTACCGCTGAGCGTGCAATGGCGGAGCAGGCACAGTTCGAGAAGAAGCAGCCTGCAGAGGAAGCGCAGCCCGCGCAGAACGCCCAGGCTGATTCTGAGCAGGTAGTTGCCGTGAGCCTCGCCGAGAAGTTCGACCACGTATTGCCCGAGGATGACCTGCGCCGCCACTACAGCCTGCCGCGCAATACCGTCTTTGACCGCGTCCACGACACCACTAAAGAACAGAACAACACCTCTAACCCCGTGATGACCGCCCGCCTGCACGTAGAAGAAACCGTAGTTCCTGAAAACGACTCAGCTAAGACCCTGACCCTGCGTGGCGAGGGCTTCACCGGTGTCAGCTCGGTACACCTGATGGTTAGTGCTGTCGACGAATACGGTGTGGCAATCGGCGGCGTGATTGCTTCGGCTGATGTCTCTGAGATTGATGCCTCCGGTGCTTTCACTGCCCAGGTGCAGATTCCTGGCTCGGCACTCAAGCCCGGCACTACCTACCGTGTGAGTGCTGTGGCGGAGGATGAGCAGGGTACTGTGCGCATGGTCAATGGCGGCTTTACTGTCGAACGCGATGGCGTGGATAGCCAGCCCGCAGCCCCCCTGCCCACTACCCCTGAGCAGGATGCGCCCACTGTCGAGGCTCCCGCAGCCGACACTCCCGCGGTCGAGACTCCCGCGGTCGATGCTTCGGTGCCTACTGAGCCTGCGGCTGATCAGGCTTCTGCTACCGAGCAGAAAGCGGGGGAGAGCGGCGCTGAGCAGAAGAATGACGCTCCGGCTAGCGATCAGGGTGCTCCCGCGCAGAATGTCCCTGCACAGAACGCCTCTGCACAGAAGGTTGAAGCGCAGAAGGGCAACGCGCAGAAGGCCGAAGCACAGGCATCTGGCTCCCAGAAGGTTGCCTCCGGTGCCCAGCAGAAGCGCGAGCAGTTGGCGGCTACCGGCGCCTCCAATATGTTGGTCATTAGCGCAGCTGGATCGCTGTCACTGCTTGCCGGTATGCGTTTGAGCCGCCGTCGCCGTAGTGAGATGCGGCTCAGTTCTCGCCGCTAAAACGGAGCAATTATTGCCCCACTAGGCAAAATACGCATATAGATGTAGGGATGTCCGAAATGCAAGATTCGGGCGTCCCTACATCTTTAACTTTTTCTAAGGTTATACCTATAATTTAGAGTGCTGTCATAGACGGTACTATCACTCTTTACCACCTCGTTCACCCGAGGTGAGGAGTCGCTGTGAAGCGCCTCCGGTCACCGATATCAGAGAACCGTTATTCTGCGCCTACTTCCGACCTTTGGGCGCAGGAGTCACACGACGATTCATCACACTCACTCACGAAAATAGGTGACCATGTTTTCCACGCAGCGAACTGCTCGCGGCGCGGCGCTAGTAGCGTCCGCAACCCTCGGTTTGGGGGGTGCTCTCGCGCCTGCAACTCTTGCTCCCGCAACTTTCGCGCCTGTTGCCTACGCTCAGACTCAGCAGCCTGAAAAGCCTGAACTTCCCATCGCCGTTGCCACTGATGTGGTTCAGCACAGTATCTCCTTGGTTTTACTGGCTCAGACTGGCGACTACACTCTTCTGCAAATCGGCGGTGTAAATTCCCTGGACCAGGTGAAGGTTCGCCTGTCCGCCATCTCCGTTGAAGATGGCGTTGTGGCGACCATGACCGTACCCGCAGCCCAGATGACTGCCTCAAAGAATGAAGAAGGCAATATTGAGCTGAGCATCCACCAGCGCCTCAACGTTGAGCAGCCGTACATGGTTGAGGTGCTGAACCTGCGCACTAATGACACCGTTTCGGTGGAGTTCATGCCTGAGCATGGTGTGACCGTTGACGAGATCCTGGCGAGCCGTCAGAACATTTTCTTCCCCGACACCCCCGGTGTTCCCCGTACTAACCGTGCGGAGGCGAACCCCACTCCCGAGGTGTCGTTGAGCCCCAGCGCATCCCCGAGCGCCGCGAAGGATAGCCCGCGCCCGACGGTCGCCCCGGCGCCCTCTGTGGCACCGTCTGCATCGCAGAGCGTTTCGGCGCGTCCTTCCGCGAGCGCATCCGCGAGCGCATCCGCTAGTGCGTCGGCGAATGCCTCGGCGAGCGCGTCTGCTGCTGATGCGGCGCCCGCTGAGGTGACCGAGGATCGTCTGCTGGTGCATTCCCGTTCCGATCAGGCTCCCGCGGAGACTCGCGAGGCGACCCTGGAGATTTCTACCGCAGAGCTGCGCGGATCGGATGAGCTGCAGCCGATTAGCGTGCGCGCTAGGAACGTTGCGGAGAGTGGCCTGGGCTATGACGTGATGGTCTTTGAAATGCCTGCTGACGGCGGTGCCGTGGGTTCGCCGCTGGCGACCACGCATGTGAGCCCTCAGCAAGTGACTGATGCTTCTTTCTCTGCTGATTTGAAGGTTCCCGGTACCTCTTTGAATGCGGGTAAGCGCTACCGTGTGGTTGTGGTGGGTGGTAACTCCACTGAGGAGCTGCAGCTCATGGCGACCAGTGCTTTTGGTGTGAGCGTGATTCAGCGTGCGGTTTCTGTTGATCGGGCTCCGAAGCCTACGAATACTGTTGTTCACCCGCAGGTCCCGATGATTTCTGATGCGAATCAGCGTGTGAGCCCTTCGGCCCCTTCGGGTCGCGTGGGCTCTTCAGATACCTTTGCGGACGCTCAGGGTTTGGTGATTGATTCTGTTGCTAAGATCCCGTCGGTGGATAGCGCTCTGGGCTACATTGTGCAGGCGCAGCAGTCTGCGCGTGCGATTACCGCGCAGGCTCGTAGTTCTGTGGCTGAGACTGCGGTGGTTCCTTCGACGATGGTGATGTCTGGTTATGCGGTGATGTTGCCGGGGCGTACCGTGGTGAACCTGCTGGGTTACCAGTCTCCTGAGGGGGAGACGGTGACTGTTGCTTCGCCGCAGGAGAATGTGGGTGCTGCCGGTTCGGGTAGTTTCTATACGCGTAGCTCGAAGTCGCGAGGTGATTCTTCCGGTTCGAAGCTGGAGGCGAGTGCTCAGGATAACGGCCCACTGCCGGAGGGCACCTTGCCGCTGAGTATTGCTCTGCTGGGTTCGGTTGCCTTTGTGGGTACTGCTGTGGCGGTGAATGTGTATCGTCGTCGCCTTGAGGGTGCTGAGGAGCTGGGTGCTGAGTAAATCAGTGCATCCATTTCTTCGCGCTGTGAAGCGTGGCTCTCTGTAGGGGAGCTGTTGAGAGGGAGGCGCTCTGCCGAGTGCGTGCCGTGTGGGTGCGTGTTTGGTGGGGCGCCTTCTGTGTGCCCGAGTGTTGGCTCTGTTATACAGCGGCTCAGTTCTATAGTGGCCCTGTTATACAGTGGCCCTGTTATACAGTGGTTCTGTCGCGCCTTGGGGCGGTGTAAAAATTTCTTTTTAGTGCACTGCTGGGAATATTTTATGACATTCGAATTTTACGTTATTTATATCTCAGTAAAGTATTTAATTCCCTTTTATTTCGGCAATTATTGCGACATAAAGTTTTAGCACATGAATGCAATGCAACATTTAGTGCAATATCCGTGTTAGGCTAGGGTGTAACCGACGTACTGGTGCGCAAATACTTGGATAGAAAAACCGGGCTTGTGGTGAGCCGCCCCTAGTCCACGCTTTGCGCCTACATCGATCGAAATGGCACACATGACTATCACTCGACTTCCGAAACGCATTCATGCTCTTTCGCTTGCAACCGCTTTAGGTGCAAGCGCTTTTGTGCTTCCTGGCGCCTCCGCAGTAGAGGCTGAAGCAATTAACGTGAATGATTGCCTGGCGGCTCTGGTTAATAGCGAATTTAATTCAAGCTGCCCCTACGAAGACCTCGAAATTGAGGTCGATACCATTGAGATTCAGATTCAGTCCATCAAGGACGGTCAGGCAACCATTAAGCTCGCGCCCCTCTATGAGGGCGGCTACGTGGGCGATGCCTCTAGGGTGTACCTGGTAATGCAGTACTACGACGCCACTGGCACGTTGCTTGGGTCTGACACCTACGAGCCCTCCGCAATGCAGGTTGAGCGTGCGGACGACGGCTCGATGCTTGTCACCTTTGAGATGCCGCAGATGCCCCAGGAGGGCTACTACTCCATGAGCGTCATGGACCTGACGACCTCTGACGAGGGCTATGGCGAATTCATGATTTCTGAGGGTTCCCTCGTTCCGCACGCTATCCCGATTGGGGATGACTCTGACGAGGTGATGGTGGACAAGAAGGAAAACGCCCACCAGGTGCCGACCATTGACGAGCTGAAGACGATGGAAAAGCTCCGTGAAGAGGAGCAGAAGAACCAGCAGGATGCAGATCAGAAGGGTAGCAAGGATAAGGTTAAGACTGAGGTGCCTTCCGAATCTGCTGAAAACCTGAACCTCGAAACCCACACGCAGAAGCTAGAGCAGGTCCCCGGCGGATCGACCTCTTCTCGCGATACTCAGACCCTGAGTGTTGCGGAACTGAAGGTCGCCTATGCTGAGGTTCGCTCTGATAAGGAAACCAAGCCGGTGACTATCAGTGCAGCGCGTCTGCCCGCGAATGCGGCTGGCTACGACCTAATCGTGGTTGAAACCGATATGAGTGGCAACCATAAGGGTGATGCGCTGTCCATTACACACATCAGCTCTGATCGCATCGTGAATGGCGCGTTCAAGGAAGAGGTTGGCATGCCCGGCTCTCTGCTGAAGACCGGCTCGGTGTACACCGCCTACCTGGTGCGTGCGGACGATACTGAGTATGCGGAAGAAGTTGTCTCGGTGCGATTCAAGGTCAGTGGCGAGGCGACCGGCAACTCAACCTCCTTGACGAAGGATGAGTCGCCCCGCCAGGATGCAAACGCATCGCTTACGCCCAGCGCCAATACAGCCGAGGCGACCGGCGCCACTCAGGGTAGCCCCTCCGCTGCTACTAACGCCGTCTCGACTCGTTCTGATGACACCCAGTCGGGCTCGGGTCAGTCTGCCGCGAGCGCACCCCGCTCCACTCTGGATGCGGTGAGCGCCATGTCCAAGGCAAAGGAAGCGAAGGCTGAGCGTCAGCGTCAGGCTCTGCAGGCTTTGGCTCAGGCACGTACGATCGCTCCGCGTTCGGCTTTTGAACCGACCCGCACCAATCAGATTTCGGCGTACAGTTCGGGTTCTGATCCGGCATCTATCGCTGCTACCGCGAAGCTGGATGCTTTGACGGATGAAGAAAAGGCAGCGTCGGTAGCTTCTGGTAACGGAAATAAGGGTTTCACCCCCGTGGTTCATTCGGAGTCTAATAATCGTTCAGCTACGGTGAACTCGAATACCACTCAGGTGCACTCCACCGCGAATGCTGATCGTCAGGATGGCGTGAAAGCTGTAGCTTCGGCGGCGTCTCCTGCTAGTGAAGAGGTTGCGCAGCACGGTGTAGCTTTCTGGGCTCTTGGAGGCGCCGGTTTGGCGCTGGTGGTTGGTGCCGCGTGGATGGCTCACCGCAGGGGAGTCCTCGGCGGCTAACGCCCCTAATCCGTGCTTTTTGACGGCATCGCATAGTATGTTCGTTGTTTCATGAGGAATGCTCGCCCCCGCTATCTGTTGGCGCAGATCGCGGGGGTGAGTCGTGCGTTCAGGGTGTTCAAAAAAACTCTACCCTCGCGTGAATAAACCTTAAGGTTCGTGATAGGGTTGAAATAACCGATAAATAGATGCGAGCTATTGTCAGGTCTTCTTCACCTGAAATATGAAGCGGAGTATGGTACGACGAATCCGGGTGTATGGCGCACTCGGGGGTCCGCGCGGCACATGAGGAACGGGCAGTAGCACGCACATTTCCACCATGAAAAGACGCATTGCATGAGTATTTATTCAGCGAAGCACCGTATTGTCACCGCAACCGTTTTGGTTGCGGGGCTTCAGTGCGGGCTTGTTGTACCCTCTGTCGCAACGGAAGCACCCGTCACGACGCACTCTGCCGTGCAAAAAACCGCGACCTTGAACGCGAACCAGGCTGAAGATAATCAGGAGGCACAGGGCGCCGCCTCCACCATCACCATGAAGGCGCAGCTCAAGGATGGCGGCTATCTTCTACGTTGGACGGGCTTCCCTAAAGATCTGGAGGCCTCCAGCGTTCTGGTTGACGTGAACTTCTACACCCCTTCCGGTGAGTACGGCGGCTCCGTCCTGGAAAGCCCCGCCCTAACTGAGGGGACCAAGGAGGGGGAGTTTCGCCTCCTGATGAGCCCGGCGACGGACTCTAATGTCGTGTACGTAATCGTTCTGGAGGATACCGCGCACGGTGTCTCCTACGAATTTTTTGTGACCGAGCGGGGGAACCGCCTGGTAGAGGCTGCTGACCCGCGCAACGGCAAAGCAAAGCCCACCGAACCTCCGGTCGATATTGAGCGTGAAGAAGCAGAAACCGCTGACGCAACTGTTACCCCAAGTCCCGAGGCGGTAAACCTGCCTTCGCCGACCGCTACGTCATCCACCGATGCGAACGGTGACGCGGTTCGCCGTACCGTAGACAACCCGCAGAACAAAGATTCTGGTCAGTATGGTATCTCCGAAGACACCAGTATGCATGACCCGATGAATCAGCGCGAGGGTAAGGCGCACATGTCCATTCAGGACTCGCAGGGTAACTCTCAGGATGACACAAAGCCCGTCACGGTCCGTGCCACGAACTTCCCTCAGAACGAGAAGGGTTACGACCTGATCGTCATGGAAATCGACTCCAACGGCAACACTGTGGGTGATGCGCTCGCCATTGTACACGTTGGTCCAGAATCTATTTCTGCGGGTGCTTTCGAGGCGGTGATTGGCGTGCCCGGCGCGTCCTTGCAGGTCGGCAAGACGTACCTGGTGGCAGCATTTGACGCCGCCAATGACGGCAACCTTCAGCTGAATACGGTTCGTTTTACGGTGACTCAGGCTTCTGTTGAGAATAGTGGCTCGTCGTCTGATTCTTCCTCTAAGAACGAGAGCGAATCGACTGCGGAACCTTCTGCGAATCCTACGATTACCACTGATTCTGCAGGTGCATCTGGCGCGAGCACACCCGCCGCAGGATCTAGGTCTAAGACCCGCGGTATTCAGGCTGATACCGCCATGGCTCCGGGCACTAAGGACGCCACGATTTCTGTTCCGCGCCCCTCGGGTGGTTCTGTTACCGAGTCTTCCTCGGCTCTGGGGTACCGCACTGAGGAGACGCAGCCTGTTCAGGTGCCGACCCCCGACTCTAATCTGCCTTCGGGTATTGACTCGGCGGCGCAGTCTCGCCGTGCCGCGATTCTGAATGGTTCTTCCTCTCAGGTTCGTACTGAGCACGGGTCGCCGGATGGCGTGAAGGCAATGGAGGCGCAGATTACCCGCAACATGGATAAGAGTTCGCCTCTTCTGCCGATTTTGGTGACCCTGGGCGGTGGCCTGATTCTTGGTGCTCTGGGCATGTCACGCATGCATACCTCGAAGAAGGATTAGTCGCGTAGGGGGTGGGGGAGTAGCGGCCCCTGTTGCCTGTTGAGGGGGTATTGCCCTGTCGGTGTGCTGTGGGGTGGTTTGTCACAAAACGGTTTCTTGGAACCTGATGTTGAGAAATACTCACGCTATCGATATAGTAAGCCTGTCCTAACAGTGTCGATAGTATGGATACACACCAATGAAGATTTTCACATCTGGCACCCGCCTCTCCAAGGGAGCCTGCGCCCTCGCTGTCGCTGGCGCTGTCGCCCTGCCCCTGGCACCCGTTCTCGCCGAGAACATTAATATCGCTGCCCAGAACGTTGCCGCACAGAACGTCGCTGCAGGCGACCAGGCAACTGCAGGCGCGTCCTTCGGCTGGGGCGTGCGCGCCTCCTTCCTGTCCTACAACGGTATGCCCCGCGAAATGACCGACGGCGCAGCCTGGGACGCAACCGCAAAGCAGTTCACCTTCACCCCGACCTCCACCACCGTCTCTGAAGACGGCAAGCAGGTCACCCTGCAGGCTGCCGGCCGCCTCTGGTTCACCGGCCACTGCGCCGAAGGTCAAGACCCCGAAACTGGTTGCGCCCTGAACCTCACCTTCTCCAACCCCCGCGTGGAACTGAACCTTGCTGACGGCACCGGCTCCCTCTACATGACCGTGCGCACCAAAAACTACGCCTCCGGCAAGTTCGAGGGCCCCATGGAAGTCAAGATGGCGACCCTGAGCACCGGCACCGCCAAGCAGAGCGAGAAGGACGGTGTGGTCAGCATCAGCGGCATCTCCGCGAACCTGACCGCCGACGGTAACCACGCCTTCTCCGACTTCTACAACGAAGGCGCCAGCCTCGACCCGCTGAGCATCTCCTACAACGGTAGCGCAGCTAACACCCCCAAGAGCGCCTACAGCGTCGCTGAGTCCTACAACACCGGTGCGGGCGTGAACCTGCCCCAGAACACCGCACGTCTGGGCCAGAACCACATCGTGCACGTGGCACCCCCGAGCTTCGGCGGCGACACCACCTACACCGTGCTGACCAGCTCCAACCTGAAGATGACCGACACCGGCGTACTGAAGGCCAACAAGGGCGTTTTCGCCGTGGATGCTGACGGCAACCGCATGCTCGTCATCAACAGCGAGACCAACAAGCCCGAGCTGTACACCGTAACCGCTGAAGGTAAGCTCGTCTCCTCCGGCACCTACTCCAACGCAGACCTCGGCACCACCACCGTCAAGGCAATCGGCTACAACCCCGCCAACAACACCTGGGGTATCGTCAGCATTGACGGCCAGGGCGGCGGCAAGCTCACCATCATTGACGCATCCGGCAAGGCAACCTCGCAGGCTCTGCCGAAGCCCGACTCTATCGACCCGCAGGTTGTGAACGCATACTCGCTCGACGAGTACTACGGCGACTCGTTCTCCAACAACACCGTGACCCTCGCACCGCTGCCCGACGGCAGCTTCGTGTACGCGCCGTCGACTTCCATCTACGATGCGGCCGGCGAAAAGGCGGTTCAGAAGGGTCACCTGCTGCACATGAGCAGCAACGGCGTGTCCCTGGTTCCGAACTCTTCACCCGCAGGCTACGACACCGCCCTGCCCTCGACCCTGGTCAGCCCCAAGGGCTACATTTACCGTTGGAACAACTGGTACGGCGGTAAGGTGCAGATCCTCAAGTACGAGAACGGCACTTTCAGCGTGGTCCGCGAGTCCGCAACTCTTGAGGGCTTCGAGAAGACCGAGGTTGCCACCATGTTCCTGACCCGCGCGGGCAACGTGGTTGTGGTGGATGCTTCCGGCTCCCGCCTGGTGTTCATGGATGACAACCTGAACAAGGTGAACGAGGTGGTGCTCTCCTCGATGCGCAAGACCGACAAGAGCGGCGGCTACAACGCTCTCGAGCTGCCCAACGGCGATATTATCTACCCAACCAGCTTCGAGAACCCGAACACCTATGAGGATCAGCTGTGGCTGAACCGCCTGGCAGCGAACTCGGCACCGACCCCGGCACCCGAGCCGACCAAGGCACCTGAACCGACTAAGGCACCTGAGCCGACTAAGGCACCTGAGCCGACTAAGTCTGCTGAGCCTACCGTGGCACCGACTGCTGAGCCGACCGTCGCGCCTTCTGCTGAGCCTTCTGCTGAGCCTACCGTGACTGCGGAGCCGACTGTTGCTCCGACCGAGGCGCCGACCGCAGAGCCCACTAAGTCTGCTGAGCCGACTGTTGCGCCCACCGAGGCACCCTCTGCTGAGCCGACCGTTGCTCCCACCGCTGAGCCGACTGCGGAGCCTTCTGCTACTGCAGAACCTTCTGTCACCGCAGAACCGACTGCTGAGCCGACCGTGGAACCCTCTGCAACCGCTGAGCCCAGCGTGACCGCAGAACCCACCGCAGCACCTTCGGAAGAGCCCACCTCGCCGTCTCTGCCGACCGCATCCGTGGCTCCTTCTGTAGCCCCGAGTGCTTCTGCAACTCCGAGCGCATCGGTGAGCGCTTCCCCGACCGCGGTTCCGAGCGTTCCCGCTGTGACCCCCTCGGTGAGCGCGTCTGCATCCGCTAGCGCGTCTGCTTCTTCGAGCGCTTCTGCGAGCGCATCGAGCTCCGCAAGCAGCTCCAGCAGCGCATCGGTGACCGCATCGGCTAGCGAGTCTGCATCTGCGAGTGCATCCGCGTCCGCGAGCGCTTCCGCAAGTGAGTCTGCATCCGCGAGCGCTTCTGCTTCTGAGAGCAGCACCGCTGACCAGAACGCAGCCGGCCACAAGGGTGGCTCCAACGGCGGTTCTGACGCAGGTTCCGGCGCCTCCGACAACTTGGGTGTGAGCGGCTCCAACGGCGGTTCCTCTAACGGTGGTTCTTCCGCAGGTGGTTCCTCGACCTCCGGTAGCTCCTCCTCGAAGCTGGCACAGACCGGCGCATCCGGCGCTATGTTCGCAGCAGCAGCTGGTGCTATCACCCTGGCTGCAGGTACCGCACTGGTCGTGGCACGCCGCCGCAAGAGCTAAAATTTAGCCTTCGTGCAACACCCCGTTTCGTCACTCGTGTTCATGAGTGGGGAAGCGGGGTGTTCCTTTCATACAATGGAAATATGACTATTCTGAATGTAATCGCAACCTCGCACGGCACCGACTCGGTCGCCGGTCGCGAGGCTATTACGCTGATTCGTGAGCAGATCAAGTTCCTGCTCGCGCAGCGTAACGACGGCGTGGAGTACCGTATCCACGCCGCATATGTGGATGTGGAATCTCCCAGCGTTGATGATGCCGCAGCCTCCCTGCCCAATGATGAGCCCTGCGTGATCGTGCCGATTCTGCTGTCGACCGGTTTCCACACTCAGGTGGATTTGCGTCGTGCCGCACGCAATAGCGGTATTGAGCGTATTAGTATTGGCGAGTCTCTGGGCCCGGATGCGCGCCTTGCCGCACTGACCCGCGCCCGCCTGGAAGAGGCTGGTTGGACTCCCGGCGATGGCCCTGTCGTTCAGGGTGCTGCGGGTTCTTCTCGTGCTGATGGTCGCGCGGATATGAGCCGTGCGGCTGAGATGCTGGCTGAGGAGCTGCACGTTCCGGTGCATCACGGTTTCGTTGCCGCGATTGATCCGAAGTTCCACGAGGTGGTTGCCGAGCATCAGCCTAAGTTTGCTGCGACCTACCTGCTGGCGGAGGGTTTCTTCTCCGGTAAGATGCGCCGTGACGCTGAGTCGACCGGTGTGCCGGTGAAGGTTGCCGCACCGCTGGTGAACGCGCAGGGCGGCGCTTCTGCTGCCGTGGTGGCGGAGTGCTTTATTGACCGCATGGATGCGGCTATTGCGCAGCTGGATGCCGCCTAGCGAATCAGGTTTGCGGTGCGTGTAGAGGCGCTCGCAAGGCTGAAAATGTTTATACAAAAAACCTCGGGACTGTTACGTCCCGAGGTTTTTGTGTTGCTGTCTTTGAGAGAGAAGTGTTGAGCGTTTAGGCGGTCTTGAGGTAGACGTCGCCGTCGCGGACCTCTACGGGGTAGACCTTGATGGAGTAGGAGGGGTCAGAGACGCACTCGCCGGTGGTCAGGTCGTAGACCTCCTTATAGAGGGGGGAGGTGATGGTGGGGTTGCCGTTCTTCTCGCCGACGATGCCGCGTGCGAGGACCAGTGCCTGGCTGTGCGGGTCGAGGTGGTCGCTGGCGAAGATGCCGTGCTTGGTCTTGTAGATCGCGTACTGGTAGCCGTCGACCAGGGCGACTTCACCCCAGTTTTCTTCGAGGTCAGATTCGGCGCAGATGCGTACCCAGTTCTCAGCCATGGGGGTTTCCTTTCGAAGCGGTGGTCTGCGCCGCGCGGGTGCAGGACACAATAACGGTTCGTGTGTTCTTTGTTTGGAGTTTACCTTATGAAACCCACATTTGGAAATGGGGCACGCGGAGGGTGCTAAAGGTTATTTTTACCCTAAAAAGACAATCTCAAATTTCATAGATTAGCCTTACCTAAATTAAGTTTAGGTAAGGTAAGAATACCCTATTTCAGCCCGGTATTCCGCGGATTTTTTGGAAAATTTTCCCAAAAAATACGGATTTTCGATACTTCGACCCCGCGCTAGAGTGTACGATAAAAGTCGTAGTTTAAAACGCCTTTTGACTGCCTGAAGAAAACAACATAATCCCACACAAAAATGTTTCGTAATTTTCAGATGCATTCTAAAGAAGCGGGCGCTCCAACTACTCGGTACGCATCAGGTACGAGCCCAACGGTACGGAAACTAGGAGTTCCAACGCCAGGCACGCCACAGCCGCGTACTGAGAGTAGACAAGTGCCATGAACTACCTGCATTACAACTAGGAAGGAAAATCCATGTCGCACACCCCCCGCAACATTCTCGTTGTCGGCGCAGGCCCCGCTGCGTGGCGTTTTGTACGCGCGTACCACGAAGGCGCTGAAGCTGCCGGTCGCGCAGCGGACACCATCACCGTCCTCAACGATGAGCCCTACATCCCCTACGACCGCGTTGCTATCGAGAAGATTTTCAAGGACACCGAGAAGGACCTGACCCTCGGTGACCCCGAACTGTGGAATGCAGAGAACATCAACCTGGTCAACAACTGCCACGCAGAGAAGCTTGACCGCACCCGCCGCGTCGTCACCGACACCGAGGGCAACGAGTACCCCTACGACGTACTGGTCTTCGCAACCGGTTCCCGCGCGGTTCGTATCCCCATTCTTAACTCGGACGCCGCACACGTCTTCCGCACCATTGACGACGTGAAGAACATGGTCTCCGAGGTCAACCGTCTGCAGTCCACCCTGGGCCGCGCACCCCGCGGTGTCGTCGTCGGTGGCGGTCTGCTCGGCCTCGAAGCAGCTGAGGGTCTGAAGGACCTGGGCGCAGAGCCCACCATCCTGGACGTGGCACCCTGGCTGCTCTCCGTTGAGGTTGACCAGGGCGGCGGTTACGCCGTGAACGCCCAGATCAAGGCAACCGGCATTGACATTGAGACCGGCGTGTACATCTCCGGCATCAACAAGGATGCTGACGGCAACGTCGTCTCCGTCTCCATCGCAGATTCTCCCTCTGAGGATGCAGAAATCCGCACCCTGCCCGCCGACATGGTGGTCTTCGGTGCCGGTATTCGCCCCAACGACGAGCTGGCACGCGACGCCGACCTGGCACTGGGCGAGCGCGGCGGTATTCTCGTCAACGACGCATGCCACTCCTCCGACGAGCACATTTGGGCTATCGGTGAGGTCGCCTGCGTGCTGGGCCGCACCTGGGGTCTGGTCGCACCGGCTAACGCTATGGCTGATGCTGTGGCAGCTAACCTGCTCAACGACAACGAAGAAGCTCAGGTTGAAGAGTTCGACATCGCAACCAAGCTGAAGTTCTCCGGCGTTCAGGTGGCTGGCTTCGGTGACCGCCGCGGCACCACCGAGGGCTGCCTCGAGGTTCTGTTCGCAGACCCCGCACGCGGTATGTACCAGAAGATCGTGACCAGCGGCGACGCAAAGACCCTGCTCGGTGGCGTGTTCGTCGGTGACACCGCTCCCTTCGACTCCCTCAAGCCCCTGCTCGGCCGCGAACTGCCCGCTGAACCGAACGTTTACCTGACCGCAGCTGGCGGCGGCGACGGCATCCCCGACACCGAACTGCCCGACGACGCAATCCTGTGTTCCTGCAACAACATCAGCTTCGGTGCTGTCCGCGAGGCAATCGTTGACGGCAACCACGATGTTGCATCCCTGAAGTCCTGCACCACCGCGGGTACCCAGTGCGGTTCCTGTGTTCCGATGCTACAGAAGACTCTGGAACAGCAGATGAAGAAGATGGGTCTGACCGTCTCCAAGGCACTGTGTGAGCACTTCGACTTCTCCCGTGCAGAGCTGGCTGAGGCTGTGCGTCTGACCAACCTGGACGACTTCGACTCCGTGCTGGCACGCTTCGGCCGCGGTGGCGACGGCTGTGCAATCTGTAAGCCGACCGTTGCGTCGATTCTCTCCTCCTTCCGCAACTCCTACGTCCTGGACGCTGGCCGCGGTGGTATTCAGGAGACCAACGACCGTGCGCTGGCAAACATGCAGAAGAACGGTACCTACTCCGTCGTTCCGCGTATTCCCGCAGGTGAGATTCCCGCTAAGAAGCTGGGCGTCATCGCAGAGGTCGCTGAAGAGTTCGGTCTGTACGTGAAGATCACCGGTGCGCAGCGTATCGGTATGTTCGGTGCTCGCCTGGAGCAGCTGCCCTACATTTGGGAGCGCCTGGTGGATGCCGGCTTCGAGTCCGGTCAGGCATACGGTAAGTCCCTGCGTAACGTGAAGTCCTGCATGGGTTCGACCTGGTGCCGCTTCGGTGTTCAGGACTCTACCGGCATGGCAATCCAGCTGGAGAACCGTTACCGCGGTCTGCGTTCCCCGCACAAGTTCAAGTTCGGCGTTTCCGGTTGTAACCGTGAATGTGCTGAGGCACAGGGCAAGGACGTTGGTCTGATCGCAACCACCAACGGCTGGAACCTGTACCTGGGCGGTAACGGTGGTGCAAACCCCGCTCACGGTCGCCTCTTCGTCAAGGACGCCTCCAGCGAGGACATCATCCGCTACATCGACCGCTACCTGATGTACTACATCCGTACCGCAGACAAGCTGCAGCGTACCGCTCGCTGGCTTGAGGACCTGGATGAGGAGCACGGCGACGGTCTGGCACACCTGCAGTCCGTCCTCATTGAGGACTCCCTGGGCGTGTGCGAGGACCTGGAGCGCGACATGCAGCGTCACGTTGACTCTTACGAGGACGAGTGGGCAGCAACCCTGCGTGACGAGCGCCGCCTGCGCCGCTTCCGTGCCTTCATCAACGAGCCCAACGGCAGCGACGAGGGTTCGCACCTGTACGTGCTGGAGCGCGAGCAGATTCGCCCCGCAACCCCCGAGGAAATTGCGGCGGCAGAAGCTGGCGAGTCCGACACCGTCCTGCTGACCGGTACCAAGATTCCCGTGGGTAAGCCCAGTGACCTCAACCCGGTCCCGGCAGCATAGTATGTGCCCGAAGATTCCTCCGTTCCCGCCCCGCGAGTTCGCCACTATCGACGAAGTACTCGCGGGCGGGGCGCCCGGGCACAGCCTGGACGATAGCGTGACGGAACGCGGCATTCTTCTGCCCGGCGAGCCTGCTGAGAACCCCGGCAAGGTCTACATTGTGGGTGGCGGCCCCGGTGCCGCTGACCTGCTGACCCTGCGTGCGGCACGTGCCCTGAGCGAGGCGGACGTGGTCCTTCTGGATCACCTCGCCCCGCAGGAGTACGGCGAGTACGCACCGAACGCCCTCATCGTTGATGTGGGCAAGGTTCCCGGTAAGCACGCTGTTCCGCAGTCCCGCATTCAGCAGCTCATGATTGATTACGCGCTCTCGGGTAAGACCGTGGTGCGTTTGAAGGGCGGCGACCCGTACGTGTACGGTCGCGGCGCTGAAGAGCTGGATGCGTGCATCGCCGCCGGCCTGGAGGCTGAGGTTATCCCCGGCATTACCAGCGCCATTGCGGTTCCTGCGCGTGCTGCGATTCCGGTGACCCTGCGTAAGGTATCCTCGATTTTCACCGTCATTTCTGGTCACTCCGGCCTGTCGGAGACCGAAGTGTCGGCGGTTGAGGCGACCCTGCGTGCCCAGGGCACCGTGGTGCTGCTGATGGGCGTTCGTACCCTGCCCGATACGGTGGCGTCTCTGCTCTCTCGTGGGATTGAGGCTGACACGCCGCTGGCAACCATTGAGAACGGTTTCTCTGAGAAGGAGCGCGTGACTGTCACGACCCTTGAGAACGCTCAGGTAGATTGCGCATCGGTTAAGGCGCCGGCTATTACCGTCATCGGTGAGGTCGTGCATTATGCTCGCGATAATCAGAACCGCTTTGTGAGCGAGGTTCACGAGCGTCTGCGTGAGCGTTCCACCTCCTAGAGGCGGTGCGCCAGATAGTATTGCGCAGCCCCGCATCCTTGGTTTTCCTAGTTGCCAAGGAGCGGGGCTGTTGCTGTGCCGGGTTATATTGCCGCGCCGGAACACCGTGGCACAAAAACATACGAAAGCGGGGCGGGTATCAGTTGATACCCGCCCCGCTTTCATCAGGGGCGCTGCGCTCAAATCCTAATCTTGGAGCTTAGAATCTCAGTGCCTAGATCTTGAAATCGTTGCTGCTACCGGAGCTAGAGCCACCGGAGCTGCCGGAGCCGCCACCGCTGGACTTGCTTGCCGAAGCCGATGAGGAGGGGCCCTCAAAGACCTTGCGGAATCGGTCGCTGTACTCCGACACAAAGTACTCGCGGCTGGTCACGCGCCACTTGCCCTCGGCGTACACCACGTAAATCACGACATCCAGGGTGCTTGCCTTCTGAGGCTCACCCGTGCCCTTCTGGTAGATGGTGTATTCCTTGACAACATCCCGGCAGGGGAACGCCACAACAGCCAAATCGGAAGAGGCAAGAGCCTTCGCATCGAGATCGTCACGGATGCTCAGCTTGCTCTCGTAGTCCTTAGTCCAACCGCCCGCAGCGTAGAGCTTAGCAATAGCCTTCAGGTTGTTGACCAGACCGCTGTCAGCGCCGTGGACCAGACCCTTGAGGTACTGCAGATCGCCGCTGTACATCGCGGCAATGTACGCGCTCTGGTAAGCAGCCAGGGTCTTGTAGGCGCCCTCGAGGGAGACGGTACGCTGAGCCACAGTATCAATGACCGGGATCGGAACGTTCTTCGCGGGGGAGGTGTCGGTCGGCTCAACATAGTGCGCAATGGCGGGCTTGTACTCGTACTTGACGTCGCCAATGTACTTCTTATAGTCCTTCAAGAACTCGTCAGACGGAATAATCTTCGCGCTGTTACGGCTTGACGAGGACGAAGACGAAGCGGATGCCGAAGCCGAGGCAGACTCAGAAGGCGAAGCCGACGCAGACGCCGAGGGAGAGGCGCTCGGGGAGCCGGAGAAAGTGTCGCCGCTACCGGTGGGGCGAATATCCTTGTTGAAGGCGCATCCTGCTAGAGTCAAAGCACCGGCGGTCAGACCGCCAAAAAGAACGGTGCGGCGGGTCAATCCGTTTCGGTCGTTAGCAGAGAAGCTGGTGTGTGCACTCGGCCGGAAGGACATGGTATCTCCTGAAAGTGGTTGATCGAGGTAACTCGCAACGCTGCGATGCGTACGAGAGACTCTTCCTCATCGTTTTGTATGGTGCGCGGTACAGGGGGGGTACCGGGATACGGGTGTGCCGGAGCGTGAACTGCGGCGGTATGAAGTATCCACTTCTTACTATAGAAGACTGGTTTTAAAACTTCGTCAAAAAACCCTGGACATTGTCTTTAAGGCACAATAACCCAAAGTCGGTGAGGTGCAGGGGGAACTGTGCCTCAACGACTTTGGGCTAGTGCGTATGAAATTGGTGAGATGGGGCGGCTCTCGACCGGGGGTATTAGACCCCTGCGGATTTAGACCTTAGTGGAGCCGCGACCCGAAGAACCGCTAGAACCAGCGGAACCGGAACCTCCGGAACTAGAAGAGTCGGAAGAATCGGAAGAGCCCTTGCCGCCATTCAGATAGTCGTTGCCGATTCGCCACCACTTACCCTCGGTGTAGAGCATCACGTGCGGAATGGCTACCTGAGTAATCGCCGGTATCTTGCGTTCGGAGCCGTCCGGCTGATGGATGGCGGTGGCAGAATACTTGGCGTCTATCATGATTTCTACATAGCCGTCACCGTTCTTCAGGGCGGTTCGAGGCTCCGTATTCCGCATGGAAATGCTGCACGTGAAGTCCATGTACCAGCCGTTCTGCTCATACAGTTCCTTGACCGCCTTGACCTCGTCGATGGCGCTCTTGTCTGCCGGGTAGGTCAGCTCAATCGCCTGATCTGCATAGCGGCCATCCTTGAGTGCGGTAATCTGTGCGCTGTAGTATGCGCGCAAGGTCTCGTAGGCGCCCTGGAACGTTGGTTCCTCACGGTGCGGAACGGTCTTGAGGGGCTTGGGTACGTTCTTCGCCGGGGAGGAATCCGTTGCGGGCTGGTACTCACCCATGTATTCGCCGGTCAGCTTCAGGGGGCCGGGGTACTTTTCCCAACCCTCAACGAGTGCATCCTTAGATACGGGTACGCGCGCCGCGCCGGACGAACTGCTCTTAGCGCTTGCCGAAGCCGTTGCCGAGGCAGACGGTGAAGCGGAAGTGCTCGCAGAAGAACTAGCGGTCGCGCTCGCAGAAGAAGTGGGGGAGCCGATCTTAGCCTTCGCCTCTTCGCTCAGCGGGCGAATATCGGAGGCGCAACCAGCCATGAGGGAAACCGCGCCACCGAGTAGCAGGGTGCGGCGGCTTAAGAGGCGGGAAGTAGCGGAACGGGTACTCGAAGAGCGGTCGGGTGAGAGCATCGGTGAACTCCTTGATTTTTTCCGAGGCAGGCTCGGGGCACCCGGCGGCGGGCGCGTGGTTGTATGGCGTGTTGGGCGAGGTCGTGAAAGGGGGTGAAACTTCGGGTAGGTGCCGCGGTTTCAGACCCTGTCCGGAAGTGACCTCGGGTGTACCTCACGCCGTGGGCTAGAGGTACTGGTGAACTCATCTTTGAGACTGCTGTGGTCGCGCCCCGGTGAGAGGGTAGATGTTATCGAATCATCATTGATGTGTTACACGATTCATTTTAGACTATTTTGAGCTCAAAATGCACGAAAAAGCACCTTAGTAATCCCTGAGAGCCTATGGGGCATTCAAGATATCAATCACTGTAAAGTATTACGGCTGCCCCCTGCTGGTGAGGAGTTATGTGATGGAGGCGACTACTTGGCGAGGGGGTTGCGCGCATGTCGAGCTAAGTGATTTCGGTCATATTTATGACTTGAAAAATAAAAGAGCTGCGCCTCAGTATTTCCAAAAGGCGGGGGAGAGGAGGGTGTTTAGTTTAATCTTCTGACCGTAAGGAGGTCTTCAATAGTCCAGAAGAAATACCCGATTCAATAAGGGGAAACCCGCTCGGCAATCCCCAAATATGCACTCTATTCACCCGCTATGCATTGCTGAACCATCCGGAAAAACCGGTTCCCACACGGAATACTGAGGGGATGAAAACTTGCAGAGGTGAATATCTAGTGGAATTACATCGGTGTTCACCCCATATCTTGTGGTTGTACCGACACTAATCCCGCAGGCTCCCTTGAAAAAATCGAAACCCACTTAAAGCAACACGCAAGGAATGTAAAAACATACATCCTTAAACACGCCCGAGTGCGGGGTGGGGCAAGACCCCTTAAGCCCCCTACTCGCTCTAGATATCGCCGAACGAAGAACCATTCTGTTTTGCGCCTCCAGTATCGGTGCATTAGAAAAGTGCTGTTCAAACCCACACCCCGCGGGGTTGCATACAGACACAAAAGCCACATAAACTATTAGTGTTTGCAACGACCCGGCCATCACCGGCGAGCAATTCGGAAGAACGGACCGCACCTGCGGACACCCGCCAATCGCTGCGGCGAGGGTGTCTTAGCGGAAGAGATGTAGTCCCAGTAGAACCGGACGGTTAAGCCCGATATAGCTGTAATAAGCGACTGATACCCGCCCAACGCGCCGCTCTTCCGGTGGCTAGGTATCGCGGACATACACCGCGGCACCCCGTAGCCCCGGGAGGGTTCGGTGCGTTGAGCTGTTAAATCAGTAAGCAAGGTGGTACCGCGCCGCATCCTGCCCCCGGCACAGCCCGGATCAGTCAGTGATGCCCAGGCGTCCTTGCACCCGTCATGTCAATCCTCACCCGCTGAAACGGTGGGACGACGAGTGCTACGTACCCTGTCGCCCCAACCTCTCAGCGTTGAGAACAACAGATAAGGGCGCACAAACACATGTCCCATGTTTACCCCAAGGCGAGCGCCTTCGAAGCCGCAGGAAGCGGCGTCACCGCATCGCCCAAGTTCCCCGCACTCGAAGAGGCAGTCCTCGACTACTGGAAGAAGGACAACACCTTCTCCGCATCCGTCGAGAACCGCCCCGCAGGCGAAAACGGCGAAAACGAATTCGTCTTCTACGACGGCCCTCCCTTCGCGAACGGCCTGCCCCACTACGGCCACCTGCTCACCGGCTACGCCAAGGACCTCGTCGCACGCTACCAGACTCAGCGCGGCCACAAGGTAGAACGCCGCTTCGGCTGGGACACCCACGGCCTGCCCGCAGAACTCGAGGCAATGAAGCAGCTCGGCATGACCGACAAGCGCGAAATCCTCGAAATGGGCATCGACAACTTCAACGACGCTGCCCGCGCATCCGTGCTCAAGTACACCAACGAGTGGGAAAAGTACGTCACCCGCCAGGCACGCTGGGTCGACTTCGAAAACGACTACAAGACCCTGAACGTCGAGTACATGGAGTCCGTCATCTGGGCGTTCAAGCGCCTCTACGACAAGGGCCTGACCTACCAGGGCTTCCGCGTGCTGCCCTACTGCTGGAAGGACGAGACCCCCCTCTCCAACCACGAGCTGCGCATGGACGACGACGTGTACAAGGACCGCCAGGACCAGACCGTCACCGTCGCATTCCGCCTCACCGCAGACACCGCCCTCGGTGCTGACGAGAAGGTCGCCGCAGAACTCGACGGCGTCGAAGCACTCGCATGGACCACCACCCCCTGGACCCTGCCCACCAACCAGGCGCTCGCCGTCGGACCCGAGATTGAATACTCCGTCGTACCCGGCGCAGGCAAGTTCGAGGGCCGTTCCTTCCTGGTTGCCTCCGAGCTGCTCGGCTCCTATGCCAAGGACCTCGGCTACGAAGGCGACCAGCCCGAAAAGGACGCAGCCGCAGCCGTCACCGCACGCTACACCGGCTCCCAGCTCGAGCACGTACGCTACACCCCGCTGTGGGACTACTTCGCAGACACCGAAAAGTGGGGCACCGAAACCTCCTGGCAGATCCTCGTCGCCGACTACGTCACCACCGGTGACGGTACCGGCATCGTCCACCAGGCACCCGCCTACGGTGAAGACGACCAGAAGGTCTGTGAAGGCTACGGCATCCCCGTGATCCTCTCCCTCGACGAAGGCGCAAAGTTCCTGAACCTCTTCGCCGAGCCTACCGCCTCCGGCTCCACCGCCTTGGCTGAAATCGCGGGCGTGCAGGCATTCGACGCGAACCGCACCATCATCAACGCCCTCAAGGCAGACGATGTGCTGATCCGCGAGAAGTCCTACGTGCACTCCTACCCGCACTGCTGGCGCTGCCGCACCCCGCTCATCTACCGTGCAATCACCTCCTGGTACGTGAAGGTCACCGACTTCAAGGACCGCATGTACGAGCTGAACAAGCAGATCAACTGGATCCCGGAAAACGTGAAGTACGGCCAGTTCGGCAAGTGGGTTGAGAACGCACGCGACTGGTCCATCTCCCGTAACCGCTTCTGGGGCTCCCCGATCCCCGTGTGGGTTTCGGACGACCCGAACTACCCGCGCATGGACGTGTACGGCTCCCTCGAAGAGCTCAAGGCAGACTTCGGCCGCCTGCCCCTGAACAAGGACGGCGAACCCGACCTGCACCGCCCGTACATTGACGAGCTGACCCGCCCGAACCCGGACGACCCGACCGGCAAGTCCACCATGCGTCGCGTGGAAGACGTGCTCGACGTCTGGTTCGACTCCGGCTCCATGCCCTACGCGCAGGTGCACTACCCCTTCGAGAACCAGGAATGGTTCGAGAACCACTACCCGGCAGACTTCATCGTCGAGTACATCGGTCAGACCCGCGGCTGGTTCTACGTGCTGCACGTCCTGGCGACCGCGCTCTTCGACCGCCCCGCGTTCAAGAACGTCATCAGCCACGGTATTGTGCTCGGCTCGGACGGTCAGAAGATGTCCAAGTCCCTGCGCAACTACCCGGACGTCTCCGAGGTCCTCGACCGCGACGGCTCCGACGCAATGCGCTGGTTCCTGATGTCCTCCCCGATCCTGCGCGGCGGCAACCTGATCGTGACCGAGCAGGGCATCCGCGAGGGTGTACGCCAGGTCATGCTGCCGCTGTGGAACGTCTACCACTTCTTCGCCCTGTACGCTAACGCTGCCAACAACGGTGAAGGCTACAGCGCAAAGCTCAAGTACGACTCGCAACACGTGATGGACCGCTTCATCCTCGGCAAGACCCGCGAACTCATCGAGCAGGTCACCGCCGCGATGGACTCCTACGACATCTGGAACGCCTGCGAATACCTGCGCCAGTACGCCGACGCACTGACCAACTGGTACGTGCGCCGCTCCCGCGAGCGCTTCTTCAACGAAGACACCGACGCATTCGACACCCTCTACACCGCACTGGTGACCGTGTCGAAGGTCGCCGCGTCCCTGCTGCCGCTCAGCAGCGAGGAAATCTACCGCGGCCTCACCGGCGAACGCTCCGTGCACCTGGCTGACTGGCCCGAGGCATCCGCTTTCGCTGACGAGTCCGACCTGCTGGCTCTCATGCAGACCGTGCGTGAGGTCTGCTCCGCCGGTTCGGCACTGCGCAAGGAAAAGAAGATCCGCGTGCGCCAGCCGCTGCAGAAGATGACCGTGGCGATCGCACCCGAGCAGTTCGCGGCACTGGGCACCGCTTTCGGCGAGAAGGGCGCGGAGTACTTCGCGAACATCGTCGAGGACGAGCTGAACCTGCGCCAGGTGGAGCTGGTCAGCGCCGACACCGTCGACCCCGCCGACTACGGCATCTCCCAGCAGCTGAAGGTCAACGCACGTGCGGCAGGTCCGCGCCTGGGCAAGCAGGTGCAGGTTGCCATTAAGGCTTCCAAGTCCGGTGACTGGACTGTGACCGAGGACGGTACCGTCCTGGTCGGCGTGGCAGCTCTGGACGGCGGCCTGGCCCTGGAAGAGGGCGAATACGAGCTGGCAACCGTGGTTGCCGCTGACGCTGAGGGTGCTGAGCACACTGCGGCTGCGGTTCTGCCCGGTGGCTTCCTTGTCCTCAACATTGAGCTGACCGACGAGCTGGTTGCCGAGGGTATCGCCCGCGATACCATCCGCGCTATTCAGCAGGCACGTAAGGACGCCGACCTGAACGTTGCGGACCGCATCAACCTGAGCATCGCGGCACCGGAGGAAACTCTGGCAGCTCTGCGCACCAACGAAGCACTGGTGACCGGCGAAACCCTCGCCGTGTCCCTGCAACTGAGCGAAGCAGCCGAGCTGAGCATTAGCGTAGCCAAGGCATAAAACGCCTGAACCGTACGGCCGTCCCGCCCCCTTCACGGGCGGGGCGGCCCGTCGTCTATCCCGCCGCACGGTTATCCCGCCGCACGGTGGGCCCCTGCCGGCACCGGCCGGCTATCCCAGTGAGGAGAACAATGAGCGAGAAGAATTACCCCGCAATTCCCGACCCCGAGGGCGTGGAGCGGGTCTACGGTGAACTGCTGGCGCGAGCACCCGAAAACAAGATGGCGCCGCGCCTGGACGCTGTGGCGCGCGCCGTCGAAATCCTCGGCGACGTGCACCGTGCCGCGCCGGTCATCCACATCACCGGCACGAACGGCAAGACCAGCACCGCCCGCATGATTGAGGCGCTGCTGCTCGGCCACGATCTGCGTGTGGGCCGCTTTACCAGCCCGCACCTTGAAAGCGTCACCGAACGTATCTGCATTAACGGTGCACCCGTACCGGACGCCACCTTCGTGCGTATTTGGGAGGAAATCGCCTCCTACCTGCAGATTGTGGACGCGGAGATGACCTCCCGCGGCGAGCCCGCCCTGACCTTCTTCGAGTCCGTTACCGTGCTTGCCTTCGCGATTTTCGCGGACGAGCCGGTGGACGTGGTGGTGCTCGAGGTCGGTATCGGCGGCACCTGGGATTCCACGAACGTTGCCGACGGCGTGGTTTCCGTGGTCACCCCGATTGGTCTGGACCATACCGACATGCTCGGCGAAACCCTCGCCGAGATTGCGACCGAAAAGTCCGGCATTATCAAGCCCGGCGGCTTCTTGATTTCTGCGGCACAGGACCCGGAAGCGGCGGATGTGCTGCTCGCCTCCGCCCGCGAGAAGGAAGCATCCTTCGCCTTCGAGGGCGTGGAGTTCGGCATTGTCTCCCGTGAGCTTGCGGTCGGCGGTCAGCTGCTGACCCTGCGCGGCCTGGCGGGCGAGTACCCGGATGTGCCGCTGTCCCTGCACGGTGCGCATCAGGCGCAGAACGCCGTGGTGGCTCTCGCCGCCGTGGAGGCGTTCTTCGGCGGTCAGCGTCAGCTGCCCGAGGACGTGGTGCGTACCGCGTTTGAGACGGTGCGTTCGCCGGGTCGTCTGGAGGTTGTACGCACCGAGCCGCTGACCATCCTGGACGCGGGCCACAACCCGCACGGTGTGCGTGCTTCCGCGGCTGCGCTGACTGAGGCGTTCAAGCTTTCGCACCTGCACGCGGTGGTTGGCATCCTGGGTGAGAAGGATGCGCTGGGCATGTTTGAGACCATGCGCGAAGAGTATGTTGACGCTTCGGACGGTACGTTCCGCCTGTATCTGGCGGCGTCGGATTCGCCACGTGCGATTGCCCCGGAGCGCCTGCACGAGCTCGCCCTGGACGCTGGTCTGGACGAAGACTCGATTGAGGTGTTCGAGCACCTGGACGAGGCGATTGCCACCGCCATGGAGAACGCCCTCTTCGAGCAGGAGTCGGCGGGCGTGCTGATTACCGGTTCGATTACGGTCATCGGTGAGGCGCGTACCCTGCTGGCTGCGCATGAGCAGGCGAAGACCCCCGGCGCTGAGGCTGAGGAGCTACCGGATGAGCTGCCCGCCGAGGGCGCTTATGCGGGTTCTGCGGGTGCGGCGTCGGCTTCGACTCTGGCTGCCGCGGCGGCTGCGGCTGCCTCTGCTGAGCCGGATGAGCTGCTGGACGGCATCATGGCTGAGCTGGGTGGCGAGTCTGCGGCGGGTTCTTCGCTGGAGGATTCGCTGGGTCTGCCGCTGGGTGACTCGTACACCGATGATTTCTTCGGTGACGATGATTCCGAAGACGAATAAAGCCCACTGAGGTTATTGATGAGAAGGCGGGGTGCCGCCCCCTAGCTGGTTTTACCGGCTGGGGGAGTGGCACCCCGTTTTTTCGTGCCCCCGCTTTTTATGCCTCCGCCCTCATGCTCCCACTCGAACGCATGATTTCTCACGTGTTCCCATGGGCTCTCACCTAACCCCAATCGCGCGAGTTTGACCGGCATCATCCGCCCTCACCCACCCAAAAATCGAAAAGAACGAAAATTTTGGGCACCGGGGGCGCAAAACCGGGCACGCCTTCGCATCACGGTGCTATATTCGCTGAGGCGCCGGCCCCAACGCCTGAGGCCGCACCAACACACCCGCACACATACGCATACCAGCGACGGTATGCCACATAGTGAAAGGCACCCATCATGCCCGCACCCTTCACCGATTTGATTGGCACCGATTCGTTCACCGAGTCCCTACGCCAGGAGAACCTCGACACCTGGCTTGCCGCCACGAATCACCGCTTTGTTGCTGAGCTTTTTGACGGCTCGATTGCCCCGCAGGTCATGGCGGGGTACCTGGTGCAGGACTACCGCTTCCTCGATACCTTCCTCGCCCTGATTGGTGGCGCTATCGCTAACGCTGATACTCTCGCGGGTCGTCTGCGCCTCTCCAAGTTCGCGGGCGAAATCGCGGGCGATGAGAACACCTACTTCCTGCGTTGTTTTGAGACTCTGGGCGTGACCGAGCATCAGCGTGAATCCATGCCCGATACGGAGGCGACCACCGGCTTCAAGCGCCTCTTCCTCGACGCTGCGGCAAGCGGCAGCTACGCGGCGATTCTGTCGGTGCTGATGGTTTGCGAGGGCCTGTACCTGGATTGGGCGTCTAAGGCTCCCGCCAAGCGCCCCGATTCTTTTGTGCACCACGAGTGGATTACCCTGCACGACTACCCGGAGTTCCGTGAACTGGTTGATTTCCTGCGCCGTGAACTGGACCGTGTGGGCCCGTCGGATGCGCAGGCTGCCCGCGAGTTCTTTAGCCGCGCGGTGGAGCTGGAGCAGCAGTTCTTTGACGAGTCGTACACCCACCCGCTGCCCTAACGCACTGCCCTCACGTGCCGTCTGTGCGCTCCACGGTAGTTGCCGTGGGAGCCGCCGCGCGTCGATAAGGCGAATGCCATAGAAAACATGCGCACCATGCCCCGGAAGGTCCCGCCCGCCGCTACGTTGCGGGCTCCTTCCGGGGCTTTTGTGTTTAAGGTACGTCACAAAAATGCGCCTATTTGCATGATTTGAGGCGTCATATAGTAAATGTAGAAGCTAATGGCGTGCTATTGAGCAATGTGAGAGGCTAGGATAAATGGGGTACTGCTTCCGGGGTGCTGGCTATGCCGCGCCGGTACGTACCCGCTACTGCACGAGGTGAGGCGCACCCTTGAGGAACCTAACCGGTACCTCCTCAACCGTCCCCGGCGTCTGCCGCTTTGACGGTTGCTGCGCCCCTCAACACTACAGAGCTTAAGACGGTGCTGCTGGGACAGTACCACCGTAAAACACTATCTAAAGGAGTCGTATGAGTACCGCCGCATCGAGTACTACCGAGCCCACCCGCGCTGAAAAAGAAGCGCAGCACGGGCACGCGGGAACCCCGGGCAGCTACTCAGACCGACAGCTCGGATTCTGGTTGGTTGGCGCCGGCCTAATCGCACTCATTTCTTCAGCGATTCTGGTGTACGAGCGCCTGCAGATTTACATTGATGCCGGCCACTCCACGGTCTGCGATATCAACGCCCTGCTCAGCTGCGGCACGGTGATGCGCACCCCGCAGGCGGAAGCTTTCGGCTTCCCGAACCCGTTCATTGGTCTGGTGGGCTTCTCGATTGTGGTGACTATCGGTGCCGCGATCATGGCGGGTGCACAGTTCAAGAAGTGGTTCTGGGTCTGCATGAACATTGGTCTGGCTGCGGCAACCGCGTTCATCATGTGGCTGTGGTACCAGACGACGTTCCAGATCAACGCCCTGTGCCTGTTCTGCATGATCGTGTGGATTATGACCATCACGCTTTTTGTGAAGACCACGGTCCGCAATATCTCGGCGGGTGTTATTCCGGCGTCGCAGTCGATGCGTGAGAGCGCTCGCGGCTGGTCCTGGTTTGCGATTAGCCTGTGGCTGATCCTGATTTTCGGCATCATCGTGATCCGCTTCTTCGAGGTCATTGTGAATATGATGCGCTAAGCATTTGAGGGCTGATGCCCCGAACATGCAACGCCCCGGTACGTGTTGGTGCCGGGGCGTTGCTGTGTCTGCGGGCGGGTGAGGCTGCGCAGAATATACCGGGCTGGGGCGCCGCGCAGAATACGCCGGGCTAGTTGCGCCGGGTAGCGGGGGAGGCGCCGGTGACCCGAGCCGTGAAGTCAGCGGGGAGGCGGCGCGGGTGCGTATAATGGTCAGGTATATTCTTGAGCGGCGTCAGCCGGAGCCGCCTGCGGGTTTTGCCTGCGGCGTTGACTGCCTGCCGTTCTGCTGGACACTAGATTCTTGATACCCCTTCGAGGAGAACCGTGAAGACTACCGGAATTGCCGCAATGGGCGCTGCTGCTGTTATTTTTCTGACTGCCCTGCTGTTGCTGACTGCCGGTCACTTCTCGCTGCTGTGGGTGATTCTGCTGGTTGTTTCTCCGTTTGTTTTCATTCTGGGTGTTCCGTTCGCGACCGGTTCCGGTCCGGAGTACCTGCCGACCGACCCGAAGCTTGCTCAGCAGGCTCGTGAGGCGCGCGATGCGGAGCTGGGTCTGGACTAGTTCCTTCTCTGAAAGTTTTTTGAAGCCGGGTGGTGCGTAGTGGCACGCCCGGCTTTGCTGTACCCGCAATGCGTCCGCCGCAGAGTGCCCGCGGCAATGTGCCCGTGCATCCTGCCGGGAGGTGAAGCCCAGATAGGATGGGCGGGGTGGCTTAGAGGTACCCTCTACCGGGTATAATGGAACACGGTGTCTTGTGCGCCCCGCACGCGCATAAAGATCCCCACCAACGCATCGAGGGAGAGTACCCGAAGAGCGCCGGCTATAAGCCGCGGAGCATAACTGTCGCACCGCGCGGGCCGCCCGCCTCGGCGAAGAAACCCGAAGACCGGCAGGGCACCCAGGAAGGGTGTGAGCGTGCCGTGCTCGAGAGCGAGGTGGCTGTGACCGTCGCGGCGCGCTCTGCGTTCCGCCCGCTCGCCCCCTACGGCAGAAGCACTGAACGAGATAGTGCCCGGTAGCGCCGATGAACGCGCGCCGTAGGGTGAGGCTTGAGCCGCGGTGACAGCAACTAGGCTTTGCGCTGTATGCGCGCTGTTAAAATCCTTGCGGTGCGGAGCAGGGTGTAACGAAAGAAGATTAATGTCTGACGAGAAGAACGTCGAACTTGGGGTTTTTGAGGCGCTGAACGCCCTCGCGGAGGAGAAGAACGCCTCTGCAGAGACCCGTGAAACTCTGCGTAAGAATGTTCGTGAGAGCTCTGACGCCCAGCAGGGTACTGAGCGCCGCCGTCCGGGTCGCCCGAAGAAGGAGAAGGCTCCTGAGGTTCCCCTGGATGAGGCGATTGCGGCTGGCCTGACCAACCTGCGTAACGCTAAGGCTAAGCACGCGCCGGCACCGAAGGCTGCCGCTCCCGCTGCGTCTGAGACCGAGGTTGCTTCTACTCTGGATAGCCTGTTTGAGGCTGCTGAGAAGAAGGCGGCTGAGCCTGCTGTCGTGGAGAAGGCCGCTAAGGTCGAGACCGTTGAGAAGACCGCGAAGGTGGAGGAAGTTGTTGCCCCTGCCGCTGAGTCTGCTGAGCCGGTTGCTGAGAAGAAGGTGGCTGAGCCCACTGCCGAGTCTGCCGTTGAGGTGAAGGAAGAGACCGCCAAGGTTGAGGTCGTAACCCCCGCAAAGGCTGAGGAAGCTGAGAAGACCGAGGCTGCCGTTGAAGCTCCTGTTGCTGAAGATACTGAGCAGAAGGCTGAAGAGGCTGCCGCTGAGCAGCCCGCCGAGGCTGCTGCAGTTGCTGAGGAATCCGCAACCGAAGAAGCTGCACTCGAGGCACCCGCCGCAGAAGAGTCTGCTGAGGAGTCCGAGGAACCGGCTGAGCCGGTAAAGACCATTAGCGATCTGCAGCGCGAAAAGCTGCAGGAGCTGCGCTCGCGTACCCCGATGGGTGCGATGCCGCTGTTCATGGCGCCCGAGCCGGAGGAGCTGAGCGAGCTTGCTGTTGCCGCCAAGCTGGAGCGTGAAGCACGCCGCGCCGCTGCCGAGGAACAGAAGCGTAAGGAGCGCATGGAGCGCCGCCGCGAGGAGGCTGCCGCTGAGGCTGAGGTGACGAGCCACCGTCGCCGTCGCCGTCGCCGCGGTACCGAAGATATTGAGATTGAGGGCGGCGTTGATGATGAGGTTGAGACCGTCACCAAGGTGCGTGCACCGCGCCTGGCTGACTCTCACGCATCCAACACTGTGACCGGTGTGCGCGGTTCTACCCGCCTGGAGGCGAAGCGTGTGCGCCGCCGCGAGTCCCGTTCCCTGGGTCGCCGCCGCCACATCGTGACCGAGGCTGAGTTCCTGGCTCGCCGCGAGTCCGTGGACCGTCAGATGCTGGTTCGTCAGAAGGACGGCCGCATCCAGATTGGTGTGCTTGAGGACGGCGTGCTGGCTGAACACTTCGTGTCCAAGACCCAGCAGGATTCCCTGATTGGTAACGTGTACCTGGGTAAGGTTCAGAACGTTCTGCCGTCCATGGAAGCTGCGTTCGTTGACATTGGACGCGGCCGCAACGCTGTGCTGTACGCGGGCGAGGTCAACTGGGATGTCACCGGTCTGGACGGTGCGCCCCGCAAGATTGAGAACGCCCTGAAGCCCGGCGATTCGGTTCTGGTGCAGGTCACCAAGGACCCGATTGGTCACAAGGGTGCCCGCCTGACCAGCCAGGTTTCCCTGCCCGGCCGCTTCCTGGTGTACGTGCCGGGTGGTTCGATGACCGGTATTTCCCGCAAGCTGCCCGACACTGAGCGTGCTCGCCTGAAGAAGATTCTGAAGGACAAGCTGCCCGAGGGTGCTGGCGTGATTGTTCGTACCGCGGCGGAGGGTGCTTCTGAGGAGGAGCTGACCCACGACATTAACCGTCTGCGTGCGCAGTGGGAAGAGATTCAGGAGAAGGCTAACTCCCGTAAGGTGCTGGCTCCGGAGATGCTCTACCAGGAGCCTGACCTGATGATTAAGACCGTACGTGACGTCTTCAACGAGGACTTCACCGCGATGATCGTTCAGGGCGAGAACGCGTGGGATTCCATCGAGGCGTACGTGACGTACGTGGCGCCGGACCTGGTCTCCCGCCTGCAGAAGTGGGATTCCGCGGATGACCTCTTCGATCACTACCGCATTAACGAGCAGCTGGCGAAGGCACTGGACCGTAAGGTGTACCTGCCTTCGGGTGGTTCGCTGGTGATTGACCGCACCGAAGCCATGACTGTGGTGGACGTGAACACCGGTAAGTTCACCGGTAGCGGCGGCAACCTGGAAGAGACTGTCACCAAGAACAACCTGGAAGCTGCTGAGGAGATTGTCCGTCAGCTGCGTCTGCGCGATATTGGCGGCATTATCGTCATTGACTTCATTGACATGGTGCTTGAGTCGAACCGTGACCTGGTTCTGCGTCGCCTGATTGAGTGCCTGGGCCGTGACCGTACCAAGCATCAGGTGGCTGAGGTGACTTCGCTGGGTCTGGTTCAGATGACCCGTAAGCGCCTGGGTACCGGTCTGCTTGAGGTCTTCTCGGAGCCCTGCGAGCAGTGTGCCGGCCGTGGCCTGGTGGTTCACGATCAGCCGCTGAGCGGTCGTAGCGGTGGCGCGTCGGATTACGTCCACCGCCATGAGCGTAATGACCGTAAGCGTAGCCGTGCCGCTGCCCGCGAGGATTCTCGTGACCAGCAGAAGCAGGATGCTCTGGAGTCGAAGAAGGCTGAGCGCCGTAACGCTATGGCTGCGGTGGCTGCCGCATCCGCCCAGGCTGATGAGGCTTCGGAGGAGACCACTTCGACCCGCAAGAAGCGTAAGCGCCGCAAGCGTTCGCGCCGCGCGGAGACCGCTGAGCTTTCGCTTGAGCAGGAGATTCAGGGTATTGCCGAGGCTGCCAGCGAGCAGGCCCACGCGGAGGTTGCTCAGCGTGAGGACAAGGTCGCTGAGGTCACCGAGGGCAACTGGATCGGTGAGCAGGGCGGTTTCTCCCTGGAACAGCTGGCAAGCGCGTTCGACCGCGTGGAGGAGGAGTCCGCTGAGGATTCCTCGAAGGACTCTGCTGAGGGCCGTTCTGATCAGGATCGTTCTGAGGAGCGTCGTTCGTCCAAGCGTGGCGAGAAGAAGTCTTCTCGTAACCGTAAGCGCCGCGAGCTGACCGATGCGGATATCGCCGCTGTGGAGGATTCCGGCGCGGGTGCGCTGGAGGACGAGCACCACGTTGACCCGGAGCTCGACCCGCGCTTTAGCCGCTCTTCGGATCGTTTCGAGGCGATTCGCGCCGGTGAGGCGAAGGCTCGTGCTTCTCAGAAGGCTGGCCGTATTGCCCGTGCCGAGGGCGAGTCGTTCCGTTCGAACCGTGAGGATTGTGCGGCGAAGCGCCAGGACCGTGAGCAGCAGAACGCTGAGGCAACCTCCGCTGAGGTAAACTCGGGTGTGCAGAAGGCTCAGGAGTCCAAGCGTGTTGAGCGTGAGGACCTGCGCATTGAGGATGTTCGTGAGACCCCGCGTGCGTCCCGCCGCCGTGCTCGTCGCGCCGCTGATGAGAAGCGCGCCGAGAAGGCAGCTGAGCAGAGCGTGGCATCCGAGCAGGCACCCGCAAAGGCTGATAAGATTGAGAAGTCTGAGTCTCGCCCGGTTGTGACCGGCGTGATTGGTGCTCCGGCTGTGACCGGTGTGGTGGGCGCAGCTCCCGCAGTGGTTGAGGCTCCGGTTGAGGAAGCCCAGAAGCCTGCGGCTCAGGTGCCCGGTTCGACCCCGCGTAAGCGTCGCACTCGCCGTGCGGCTTCGAGCGCTGGTGCCGGTGCTCAGGTCGTGACCGTGGATGCTTCCGAGCGTGCTGAGGGTTCCGTGGTTGCTTCCGCTTCTGTTGCGGATGTGGCTCCGGTGGCTGATGACGCTTCGGCTCCTGTCTTGTTCGGCATTGGCGTTGCTGCTGCCGACATTAAGCGTGAAGGTAAGGACGATTAGTCTTTAGCTTCCGATCATCGGAATTCCGATGGTGTGTGTATATGAGATAGCCTCGGTAGGGCGAGCCGGAACTTCCCTACCGAGGCTATTTTTTCTGTGCGTGTGCTGCGTCATTTTAAAGGCGCTACTAAGAGTGCGGTGCAGTATTAGAGGAGCATCACGTGGTGTCTGCGGATAATCCGCAAAATTATCTATTGCGCGGCGCGTAGATCATGCCGTATCCTTAAGGACTGGTGTTTATCTCAGTGAAGCCCTATCGACGCAGGGCCAGCGGGAGACACCGCTCCCACCCGCATCGTCTTCGGCGCGGTCGAGTATTCGGCTGAGTTGGAACGTGCGGGAGAGAGACACCACCGGTGAGCCTCGCGTGTTGGCTTCGGCGGGCAATCCCGCCGGAACGCACGGGCCGTTCCTCCTTGTTCGCGGTCATTCGACTGGCGGGGGAGGGCGCACAGCAATGAAAGCGCAGGCTGCTCATTCGTGTGAGATTCAAGAAGCAAGTTGTCGAGAAAAGTGAGTCCCATAGTGGCATACGCGATTGTACGCGCTGGCGGCCGCCAGGAGAAGGTTTCCGTAGGCGACCTCGTTACCCTTGACCGTGTTGCAGGCGAGCCCGGCAGCACCATCGAGCTGCCCGTGCTGCTGCTCGTCGACGGTGACAAGGTCACCGCTGACGCAAAGTCCCTGGCTTCCGCCAAGGTTGTTGCTGAGAAGGTTGAGGACCTGCGCGGTCCGAAGATCGTTATTCAGAAGTACAAGAACAAGACCGGTTACAAGAAGCGTCAGGGCTTCCGCGCCGAGCTGACCACCGTCAAGATTACCGCTATCAACGCGTAATCGAAACGACCGGAATTCAACCCTAAGGTAGGAATACAGAATGGCACACAAGAAGGGCGCAAGCTCCACCCGTAACGGCCGTGACTCGAACCCCCAGTACCTCGGTGTTAAGCGCTACGGCGGCCAGTCCGTCAACGCAGGCGAGATTCTCGTTCGCCAGCGCGGCACCCACTTCCACCCCGGCCTGAACGTTGGCCGCGGTGGCGACGACACCCTGTTCGCTCTGGCAGCAGGCACCGTCGAATTCGGTACCCGCAAGGGCCGCAAGGTCGTTAACATCCTGGCAGCAGCTGAGTAATACTCACCGCTAGGGCAGAGGGGGTAGGCGTTAGTCTACCCCCTCTCGCTATGACCTCGAATGCCGTGGACGCCCGTGCTGGGCTCCACGATGAGGCGCACCCCAACCCGGTCGCGCCTGCCGCCGCATCCGCAGCATGATTGGTGTGTGCCGTGCGGTGGCGAAGTGAAGATTTTCCAAGATAAGGAGAACCCGTGGCAGAATTCGTGGACCGCGTGGTCTTGCATGTATCTGGCGGTCGCGGAGGTAACGGCTGCGTCTCCGTGCGACGTGAAAAGTTTAAGCCCCTGGGCGGCCCTAACGGCGGTAACGGTGGTAATGGTGGCGCGGTGATTCTGCGCGTAGATAACCAGACCACGACCCTGCTGGAGTACCACCACAGCCCGCACCAGCACGCCCCGAATGGCGATATTGGTCGTGGCGATATGCACCACGGCTATAACGGTGAGGACCTGGTTCTGACCGTGCCGCAGGGTACTGTGGTGAAGGACCGCGAGGGTAATGTTTTGGCTGACCTGCTGCGTGTGGGCGACGAGTATGTTGCTGCCCGTGGCGGTATGGGCGGTCTGGGTAACGCTGCGTTGGCTTCGGCTAAGCGTAAGGCTCCCGGTTTTGCTCTGTTGGGCACCCCCGGTGAAGAGGCTGATATTGTTCTGGAGCTCAAGTCCATTGCGGATGTGGCTCTGGTGGGTTACCCCTCGGCGGGTAAGTCTTCGTTGATTGCTGCGATTTCTGCGGCGCGTCCGAAGATTGCTGACTATCCGTTCACCACTTTGATCCCGAACCTGGGTGTGGTGCAGGCGGGCGATGTTCGCTACACCGTCGCGGATGTTCCGGGTCTGATTGAGGGCGCTTCGGAGGGCCGCGGTCTGGGTCACCGCTTCCTGCGCCATGTGGAGCGTTCTTCGGCTCTGGTGCACGTGATTGACTGCGCTACTTTGGAGCCGGGCCGCGACCCGATCAGTGACTTTGAGGTGATTCGCGGCGAGCTACAGAACTATGAGGTTGACCCGACTGCGGGTGTGACCGTGCCGCTGCACGAGCGTCCGCAGATTGTGGTGCTCAATAAGATTGACGTTCCTGAGGCTCGTGAGCTGGCTGAGTTTGTTCGCCCCGAGTTTGAGGAGATGGGCTTCAAGGTCTTCGAGATTTCGACGGCTTCCCATGAGGGTCTGAAGTCCCTGATCTTTGCGATGGCACAGCTCGTTGAGGAGGACCGCGTGGCTCGTGCCGCTGCCGAGAAGGAAGCGGAGCGCGTGGTTGTTGAGGCTCCTGTGGTTCGCCCGAAGGGCTTCCGCGGTAAGAAGAAGCAGGAATTCACTATTCGCCGCGAGGAACGTAACCTTGAGCCGCTGTTCCGCGTGATTGGTGAGAAGCCTGAGCGTTGGATTCAGCAGACTGACTTCAATAATGATGAGGCTGTCGGCTACCTGGCGGACCGCCTGGCGCGCCTGGGCGTTGAGGATGAGCTGTTCAAGGCTGGTGCTCGTGCCGGTGACGCCGTGGTGATTGGCGAGAACGACAACTCGGTGATCTTCGATTGGGAGCCGACCATGGTCGGTGGCGCTGAGCTGCTGTCCTCCCCGCGTGGTACGGACGCTCGTCTGGAAGAGATCATTCGCCCGACTCGTGCGCAGAAGCGTGTGGAGTACAAGGAGCGTATGGACGCGAAGGCGGAGGCTCGTGCCGAGCTGGAGTCCGAGCGCGCTGCAGGCGTGTGGACCGAGTCGGTTGAGTACCGCAAGAAGCTGAAGGAAGGCAAGGTCGACGAGAATATCGACATGCCGAACGTCGAGGACTAATAGCTGAAGCGTTAGCTGTTGCTTAGACAGCTGTTGCCTAGACAGTGAATGGTGCCGCGCACCGGGGTTTGCCCCGGTGCGCGGCACTTTCTTGTGTGCTGTGCGGTTGTCTCTCGCGCCGGATGTGTGTGTTGGAACATTCGGGTGAGCCTGTGGTCGGGCGTGCTGGCTGGGTATTCCACTGGCGGCTTAGCTCACCCCCCGTCATTTCGGTTTTTTTGACCGTAAGCAGGTAGCATAGAGGAGAATGTACGCGGGCACCTTTTTCGGTGTTGCGTACCTTCTGTGTACCTGCCCGCATCCGCGCCTGTAGTGGCTTTTTAGCTGCTGTGGTGCGGTCTCTGTCCCCAGCAAGGACGGCATTTGTGACTGACCAGCCTGTTCACCTTGATTTTGGTGCTCCGAGCACCGAGTCGATTCCCCCGCGCATTCCCGGTCGGGTGCGTCTGGGCGTGATGGGTGGAACCTTCGACCCGATTCACCACGGACACCTGGTGGCAGCTAGTGAAGTTGCCGCCGTGTTCGACCTGGACGAGGTTGTGTTCGTTCCGACCGGTCAGCCCTGGCAGAAGGTGGGGGAGCGGCACGTGAGTGACGCTGAGCATCGCTACCTGATGACGGTGATTGCGACCGCGTCGAACCCGCGTTTTACGGTGAGCCGTATTGATATTGACCGTGGCGGCGCCACCTACACCTTTGATACGCTTAACGAGCTGCGCGCCCTGCGCCCGGATGCTGACCTGTTCTTCATTACCGGCGCGGACGCGATTAGCCAGATTATGACCTGGCGCAATGCCCATAAGCTGTGGGATTTGGCGACTTTTGTGGGCGTGACCCGCCCCGATCACGAGCTGGATCCGCCGCTGGCTGAGGGTCGTCATATTACGACTCTGAAGATTCCTGCGATGGCGATTTCTTCGACCGATATTCGTCGCCGCGCAGCTGAAGATGCCCCCATCTGGTACCTGGTGCCGGATGGTGTGGTGCAGTACATTGCTAAGTACGGCCTGTACAAGAAGGACGCTTTGACGGCGTACCGTGACGGCTTGCCCCGCGTGAAGGATGAGTCTGGGCAGGCACCCCAATCGACGAATAATGAGGGAACACATGAGTGAAGCTACGGGTTCGAAGCCCTATAGCGAGGACGAAGCGTACCTCTACGAGACGTACGTGACCGAGGACGGCATTGAGGTGCCGCCGCCTACTAAGGTGATGGGTCCGCGCCGTCTTGCCCGCTACCGTGAAGAAGTTGCCGAGTACCTGCGTGCGAACCGTCGTGGTGAGCATCCGAAGCCTGTTGAGAACATGGGCTCCGTGATTTATACGGACGCTATTGACCCGCAGGTTCTGGCTGTTCAGCGTCGTTTTGCGGCGCTGGCGGCTCAGGGCAAGATTGACACTGAGGCGAACGATGAGGAGAAGCTGCACGAGCCTGCTCCTCTGACCAGTAGCCTGCGTATTCTGCGCCCCGAAGAGATCGCGCAGAACCGTGTGGATGCGACCAGCCCCTCCGCGGTGGATAACCCGATGACTTCTTCGATCCCGGTCATTGCCGTGGTTAAGGAGGAGAAACCGGAACCCGAGCTGCACCAGTACCTGGTGCGCGATGAGCCGAAGGTTGAGGAGCTGGACAGCTCTGACGTTGAGACTGAGCAGACCGAGGTTGCTTCCGTTGAGGAAGAGACTGTTGAGGTTGCTGAGGTTGAAGAGTCTGCTGACGAGCTGCCCACCCGCGTGAGCGCGGTGGACGCGCAGGGTCTTGACCTGAGCGTGCTGGATAGCGCCTCCGCAGGGGATACCGTGGATTCGGTGGACGGCGACCCGACTGTTGCTCTGAGCCCGGATGAGGTTGAGGAGCTGCTGCAGCGCATGGTGGATCGTCAGGATCCCGAAGAAGCACTGGTCGAGGAGACTGCCGAGGAGTCCGAAGAGGACTCTGAGGTTGAAGAGTCTAAGCCGGCTGAGTCGAAGGCTGCTTCGGCTGCTTCTGCTGAGGCTCCGGAGGAAGCTGAGGAAGAGTCTGCTTCTGAGAGCGCTGTTGAGAAGGCTGAAGAGGTTCTGCAACCTGCGCAGAAGACCTCCCTGGCGTGGCTGTGGATTGTGCTGCTGCTTGCCCTGGTCGTTGTTGGTCTGATTATGATTTTTGGCCCTAAGTAGGCCGTGAACAATGCACCCCTGTTGTGGGTGCTGCCGGCGGATGTTCTGCCGGCAAGGAAGGAAAATATGACTGCTGCACAGTCCTCGATTGAGGCTCTGCGCATTGCCGCCCGCGCTGCGGAGGAGAAGCAGGGAACTAACCTGTTCGCTGTGGATGCATCCGACGCGATGGGTCTGATTGATGGCTTCCTGGTGGTTTCTGCCCACAATGAGCGCCTCGTGAACGCTGTTGCGGATGAGGTTGAGGACGCTCTGCGTGAGCAGGCTGACCTGAAGCCGGTCCGCCGTGAGGGTCGTTCCTCGGGTCGTTGGATTCTGCTGGACTTCGGCGATATTGTCGTGCATGTTCAGCATGAGGAGGACCGCGAGTTCTACGCTCTGGATCGTCTGTGGGCTGAGGCCCCGCGTATTGAGCTGGGGGTTGAGAACGAGGCTCCCTTCGACATTGAGGGTGAGACTGAGGAAGATGCTGCGCGCATCATTCCCGCTCAGGATGAGGCGTAAGCTTGATTTTTAGCTGATGAGGGGTGGGCTCTGCTGGCGCTGTATGGTGCCGCGGGGTCCGCCCTTCTTGCTTAGCCTTTGGCTTACCCGCCGGGAACTTTTTGGATTTTTGGGTGCGCTGGTTTGCATCGCTGTCCGTGGTGTGTGTAATATATTCATGTTGCCTCGTTGAGGTCACTAACAGAATATGGGGATATGGCGCAGCTGGTAGCGCACCTGCATGGCATGCAGGGGGTCAGGGGTTCGAGTCCCCTTATCTCCACGTTTTCCTCGGTTGAGGAGCTTGTCGCCCGGTTCTTGTGAATCGGGCGATTTTGCTATCTGCCGATAACTCTCGATAGTCAACAACACAGTTCATAGTTGAGGAGTCACTCATGGGAGCGCACGCACATCACGGCCACGGCGGGCATCACGGGCATCACCACGACCATTCGCATGCCCCGAGCCCGGAGGACGCCGCCTCGATGCGTCCGCGCCTGCTGATTGCGTTCAGCTTGGCGGTCGTTATTGTGTTGGCGCAGGCGATTGGTTCGTTGGTCACGGGAAGTCTTGCCCTGCTGACCGATACGGCGCACGCCATTACGGACGCGTCCGGACTGCTGGTGGCGCTCACGGCGGCTTCGCTGATGACGCGCCCGGCAACGTCCCGCCGTACGTGGGGTTTCCGCCGCATTGAGGTGCTTGCCGCCCTCGGGCAGTCGGTGCTGCTGCTGGCGGTGGGTATCTACACGGCGGTGGAGGGTGTGCATCGCCTGTTCGCCCCGCCGGAGGTGCCCGGCACCGAACTGCTGATCTTTGGTGTGGTTGGCCTGGTGGCGAACGCTATCGGCATTGCGGTGCTGGCTACGGCGAGGAACGCGAACTTCAATATGCGTGCCGCGTTCCTGGAGGTGCTCAATGACGCCCTGGGTTCGCTGGGCGTGATTGTGGCGGCTATCGTGATTTGGCTGACCGGCTTCTACCAGGCGGATGCCCTGGCGGGTCTATTCATTGCGGCGCTGATTGTGCCGCGTGCAGTACGTTTGATGAAGCAGACGACGGCCGTGCTCATGGAGTTCACCCCGGACGGCTTGGACCTGGACGCGATGCGTGAACACATGCTGCGCGTTGACGGCGTTGTGGAGGTGCACGATGTGCATGCCTCGATGGTGGCGACCGGTCTGCCGGTGGTGACCGCGCACGTGGTGGTTGCCGATTCGTGCTTCCATGACGGCTCTGCGGTGGCGATTCTGGACCGTATCCGTTCGTGCGTGGCGAGCCATTTTGAGGTGTCGGTGGAGCACTCGACCTTCCAGCTGGAGACCGCCGAGCTGGGTGGTCGTGAGCCGGATTCGATTCGCCACCCGTAAGCTGTGCCCGTAGGCTGGCTCGCGTAGGTTTTGTCCGGGTTTCGTCGGCGGTGCTGCCCGCCGCGGTAAATTACGGCAGAAAACGGCAAACCAGAACAGGCACCAGAGCCTGAAATAGCGGGGGAGTAGTGACCGTTATATTTGTGGCTTCAACACGCAAAAGATACACTCTTTAGGGAGCAAAAGGTGCTCCTCACCCACATACTTTGACAGGTCCGCTGGCAGGCTCTTGAGTCTGGCCGCCGCGGTAGCCTGCAATGATGAGCGCCTCAGCCGAGCTGGAACGCAACAGCCGGCGGGCGCATCCTGGAATTTTTGACGAGAACAACCACGATTAGCAGCAGATACGGAACACTATGCATTCACCTATTGCCACTTACCTGACCGAGACCCTCGAGTCGGTCGCTTCTGATACCTCCGGTGAGTTGGCAAACTACATTCCGGAACTTGCCGCCGTGGACCCGGACAAGCTTGCCGCGTCCATCGTCATGGTTGATGGTGAGCAGTACGCCGCCGGTGACTCCGATGTGGAGTTCACGATCCAGTCGATTTCTAAGCCGTTCGTGTACGCCCTGGCGCTCGCAGACCGCGGCTATGATGACGTGCTTGCAAAGGTGGGCGTGGAGCCTTCCGGTGAGCCGTTCAATGAGCTGTCCCTGGAAGACGGCTCCGGTAAGCCGCTGAACCCGATGATTAACGCTGGCGCGATTACCACCCATTCGCTGGTGGGTCCTCCCGGTGCGACTCAGGGCGAGCGCATGGAGCGCGTCATTTCTGGTTTGTCTGCGTTTGCGGGCCGTCGCCTGTCGGTGAATGAGCGCGTGTACGAGTCTGAGTTGGAGCACGCGCACCGCAACTACGCGATTGCGCACATGCTGCGCGGCCACGGCATCCTGACCGGCGACCCGACCGTGGCGGTGCAGGGTTATACCCGCCAGTGCTCGCTGATGGTGACGGTTAAGGATTTGGCGTTGATGGCGGCGACTTTGGCGAACTATGGTGTGCATCCGGTGACGGGTGAGCAGGTGGTTCCTAAGACTGTGGTGCGTCAGGTGCTGAGCGTCATGTTCACGTGCGGCATGTATAACGCTGCGGGTGACTGGGCAACCCAGGTGGGTGTGCCGGCGAAGAGCGGCGTGGGCGGCGGCATTATTGGTGCGGTGCCCGGTCAGCTGGGTGTGGCAACGTTCTCGCCGCGCCTTGACGGTCACGGTAACAGTGTGCGCGGTGTGGAGCTGTTCGAGCAGTTCTCGGATGACATGGGCATGCACGTGATGAACGTGCCGACGGTGGCTCGTTCGGCGTTGCGCGCGAACTACCAGATTGGTTCGGGCGATGAGTCTATGCGTCTGATTCAGTTGCAGGGCCGTATCCGTTTTGCGGGTGTGGAGCGCGTGATTCGTGAGATTGTGGAATCCCCGATGGAGGGTTCCAAGGTTGCCCTGGATGTGACTCGCGTGTACGCGGTGGATGAGGTCGCTCAGAGCATGCTCCTGGAGCTGATGCGTCGCCTGCGGAATGACGGGTACAAGGTGTACCTGATTGATAATGACGAGACGATTACGAACACGGATGCGCTGCGTAGCATGGGTGTGAAGGTTCTGACGAACCCGGCGGCGGTGACTTCTGCTGAGTCGGATGCTGAGCGTGTGGCTGAGGCGGACGCCGAAGAAGCGGCGGAGGCTGCAGCTCTGGAGGCGCTGAATGCGTTGGAATCCGCTAAGGCGGAGCAGCCGGAAGCGTCTGAATCCGAGTAGGTTTCTAGCCGCGTACTTGGTTGTACGATTGTGTGAACTTATATATTGAGGCCCCTTTCCAGGGCGCGTTGTGAACGCGTTCTGGGGGAGGGGCCTTGCTGTGCTTACCTAGAGCTGCACCTTGCGCTGTAGCTGTACCTGGATTGCCTGGCGGGGGTAGCTTAGTGCGCTGAGCGTGGTCTTCGGTGAGTGAGTGGACTGAAAGTACGTAGAGGTTCTTTAATAGCGCAGTTGTTAATCATTAAGTAATATTTTGAATTTTTCGATAGCTAACAGTGGTCTCATCATACACTCGTAATATGAACACTGTTCCACACTCAGAAACACCTATCGCTCCTCGTCAATCCGCTATTACTGACCCCACCGCTGACCGGGCGGTGGCGGGTGCCTCTGCCCGCGCCTCCATGGGGCGACGGGAACTCTTACAACACGTTGGTACCTTTGGCCTGGGCGCGGTGGGCTTCGGCGTGCTGGGTCTTGGTCTCACCGGTTGTACCCCGTCGAATACCCCATCCGGTAGTGCGTCGGCGAGCCCTTCTTCAACCCCTTCGGCAAGCTCGGCGGCTACCCCTTCCGCATCTGGCTCCGCAACGGGTACTGCATCTCCGACCGCCGCGGCATCTCAGACGGCTTCTGCGACTGCGACCTCGTCGAACCCGGTTCCCGAAGCTCGTGCCTGGACTGGCCCGCAGACCGGCCTGCCCGGTGAGGGCAAGTATATTGCGTGGACGGTCGATGACGGCGCCGACCCGGAGGTGGTACGCGCCTACGCGGAGTTTTCCCGCCGTACCGGCACGCGCCTCACTTTCTTTATCAACGGTCAGTACCCGGCGTTTAGGCAGCATCGTGACCTGTTGTTGCCGCTGGTGAAGAGCGGTCAGTTGCAGATTGCGAACCATACGTATAGTCATGCGGCGTTGACGAGCCTGACGGATGAGCAGATTGTTCAGGAGTTGACCCGTAATGATGAGGAGATTAGGCGGCTTTTTGGGGTGTCTTCGAAGCCGTATTTCCGCCCGCCGTACGGGTATTATGATGCGCGCGTGTTGGCGGCTGCGGCGTCGTGTGGTTTTACGCGCCCGGTTCTGTGGTACGGGTCGTTGGCGGATTCGTCTAATATTTCTTCGGCTGAGGTGTATGCCTATGCGGAGAAGTACGCTTTGGCTCAGCATATTGTGATTGGGCATTTGAATTATCGGGGTGTGGTGTCTGAGCTGGACCGTATTCGGGCGTTGTTGGATCGGCGCGGGTTGACGACGGTCACGATTCGTGACTATTACGGGTAGTGCGGGGGAGCCTTGGCGGGGGTTCCGGTGGGTATACTGGGAGGCATGATGAAGCTTCCTCAGAACCCTATCCTTCGGCAGGTGCACCGTTTCCGTGAGTCGCTGCTGCTTCTGCTGTATTATTCGCTGTCTTTTCTGGGTGTGCGGTGGGTGCGCACGGGGCATCCGCGTGTGGCGGCGGTGTGGTCTGTGGGTTTGTGGCTGAACTTGGTGCTGCGCGGTATGGGCCAGGTGGTGCGTATGCTGGTGCCGGTCCTGCAGGATGCGGAGGCGCGCCGTGCTCGTGCTGAGCGTGCCCGCGCCTACCAGCCGCGCTAGCCTCACCGGCTGAGCTGACAGAACGAGACTGATATGACGAAGCCCCCTCGTACTAGAAATGAACTGCCTCCCGTTTCTTGGACAACAA
>NZ_KV811573.1:0-1821 GCF_001813145.1 Rothia sp. HMSC066G02
TCATAACGGCCGTAGTCTTGACTCACCAAACCCACATTTGCCAATAAATCATCAGGTGATATGTCCTGTACCGGCTTATCTCCGATTAGGATGTCTCCTTTGGAGGGCTTAAGCATGCCCATGAGTGCATTTACTAGGGTTGTCTTTCCCGATCCGCTGGGCCCGACAATACCAATCATCTGCCCGGGACCAAAAGTGAGATTGATGTTTTTAAGAGCTAAAGAATCAGCTTTTGGATACTGGATAGCAAGATTCCTAATGGAAACGCTGCAGATTTCGGGGTAGGTATCGGCAACCGAATTTTTCTGCTTGGGCTGTGCGCTAGAAATAAACTTTCGATATATATCAATTGCGTTTGACCCCGCTGCCATCGAGCTAAGGTCGCTTCCCATCGAGCCAAGCGAGACTATAGCCGAGGTAATACCTATAACAGCTCCAGCAAGAGCACCGGGAGCCGGCGCCGAGGCCGCTAGAAAAATAAGGGCTAAAGCTAGCAATGCAGCGCTTATAAAACCAACAATTGTATATATTCTGAGGATGTAACGAGCTAGGCCAATTTCCTCCTCACCGGATTTTTTCCGTTCTTGATTAGCGCGATGCGCAAAGAACGACCGAGCATTAAGAATTGCAAGCTCACGAGCAGTAGTTATTTGTGCAATCTGGTTAGTGCTATGCCACGCGTTGTAGCTATATGAATATATTTTTTCCATTGCCTCAGCATTCTTACTCGAATAGAGATGTGACATAAAGGCAACAGGAATCATGCCTGCAAGCATGCAGAGTGAAGCATATACATTGATCTTTCCTACGGAATAACTAAGGGCTCCCGTCGAAAAAATGATGAATATCAGAGCACCCATAGTGGAAACTTGAGACCCCAGGCTCCCCCCTGTCACAGCTTCATGAGCTGCCCTTGATGAGCGAGCATAATCACCGCTTGCGATTTCCTGAGAGGAACAAGTCGCCAGACGAGAAGATACGTTCTGAATACCCGTACTTGACATTCGAGAATTTAGAATCATACGCAGAGAGTCTGATGCTTGTCCCAGGGCAATGTATCCTGCCAGCACAAAACTAACCCCCAGCGCTAGCGGGAGCACTTCATCCTGGCTCTGGCCCAAATGCTCAACAAGTCTAGTGACAGCCTCCATCTGCAGAGCAGGGAATAGTGATAGGCACACAACAGACACTAGATAGGAAACGGTCCATACGGGGTGATTTTTGAAAGCATAAACCACGGACCAAACAGTATTAGCCATAATCTTACGCATCTTTATAGTCCCTTTCAGCGGAAGTTTTGCGCCCTGCAGAATCTTCAGAGATCTGATTTTTGAAAATTTCCATAAACTTTCCCTCTACCTTCAGTAGCTCCCGGTAGGTTCCTTGTTCCACCACACACCCACCATCCAACACCACCACAGAATCAACACCACGCAACGTCCACGCACGATGAGACACCAACACCACCAAACGCCCAACAGCAGCCACCTTCAACCGAGCAAAAATCTCCTCCTCAGTCTCAGCATCCACAGCACTGGTCGGCTCATCCAACACCCACACCGGCGCATCCCGAAGAACCACACGCGCCAACGCCAAACGCTGCCACTGACCACCCGAAAGACCAACACCACCAAACGACTCACCCAACTGAGCATCCAAACCGCCCTCAAGACCACGCACAAAATCATCAGCACAAGCCACCGACAAAGCCGACCACAAATCGGCATCACCAAGACGCTCAACCGCCGCCTGAGGCAAACCCAGAAGAAGATTTTCACGCACAGTCAGTTCATAACGGCCGTAGTCTTGACTCACCAAACC
>NZ_KV811574.1:0-237 GCF_001813145.1 Rothia sp. HMSC066G02
ACTTCACCCATTTTCGGGTTGCAGGGGCGTTTAGGGGTCTGTATAGTTGTATGAGTCGCCGCGGCGAGGAGGAAAAAACGAAGAGTTTTCTTCGGTGTTTCTCCTAGTCAGAAGCGGTTTGACTGTCTTTCAATTGTATAGTGTTTTGGTTTCTTGCTTAGAAGAATCTCAGGTCATCTGATGGTGATGTTGGAGGAGTTTAGGAAAGAAACTTTGTGGTGTGAATCACGGAAAACG
>NZ_KV811575.1:0-31570 GCF_001813145.1 Rothia sp. HMSC066G02
TTTAATGCGTCCAAGTTTCGGGGCGCAGTTCAGATATCCTCCGGCACGGGGGCTTTTTGTATAGGTCTATTGCGTGGCGCTATTTGGAGGCGCGCGGCTTGGCGAAGCGGCGCTCACCCAGGTACCCGAGCAGGCTACCGAATGCGGTCCACTGCAGTGCCGCCAACAGCAGGGTGGACAGGTCGGTCACCTCAAAGGAATTGGGGATGACCTTGAACCACAGCAACGGCAGGTAAATCAGAAAGAGAATGGGGGACGCCCATACGAAGAACGGGACGGGGCGCTTAGCCGACGGATACTTAGCTCGTGAGTACGACATTGTGACCTCCTTGGGGTGTCAAGGTGTGAAGGGTAACCTCCACTGTCACTACATCATAATGCAAAAGGTCCTTGTGAGGCAGGAAAAGGCCGCCGAGTAGATGTACTTCTAGATGTATTTTTCTAGGCTGCTCTCGGCCATGCGGGAGAGCTGCTCACGCACCGTGCGGGCGCGAGCCTCACCCACACCGTCCACGGCACGCAGGTCCTCAAGGGATGCCGCCATGAGAGCCTGCAGGCTGCCGAAGCGCTCCACCAGACGCTCAGAAATAGCGTTCGGAATGCTCGGAATACCGGCGAGCAGGCGGAAGCCGCGCGGTTGCAGGGGAAGCTCCAGGTCGGGGTTCTCACCAAACCCAACAGCGCGGGAAATCGCGCGCAGATCCACGATGTCCATATCATCCAGGTTCTGAAGCGCCTCAACGCCGGCGGTAATCAGCTCGTCGTTCACCTCGGGCAGGTAGTCGCGCAGAATCAGGTCGCTAGCGGTCATCTCGGGGGCGCGCAGCTCCTCCAGCTGCAGGGCAATGAGGCGGCCGTGCACGCCGAGCTCCAGCACGTAGTGGCTGACCTCGCGGATAATGCGGTTCACCATCTCCATACGCTGAAGGGTCATCGCCACATCCGCCAGGGAAACGTTCGACTCAATCTCCAGGGCAGACAGGCTGGAGAGCACCGAACGCAGACGCTTCTTATAGCTTTCAAGGGTCTGAATCGCCTGGTTTGCGCGGGCCATCAGGTACTGGCTGTCCTCAACCATGTAGCGGGTGCCGTCAACGTACACCGAAATCACGGACATCGAGGCACTCACCGAAATCACCGGGAAACCGGTCTGAATCGCGGTGCGTTCGGCGGTGCGGTGGCGGGTGCCGGACTCGTTTGTCTCAATGGAGGCGTCCGGCATGAGCTGCACGCCGGCGTGCAGTAGGCGGGTGGCGTCACGGTCGCAGATGATAGCGCCATCCATCTTCGCCAGCTCGCGCAGGCGGGTTGCCGAGAACTCAGTGTCGATATTGAAACCGCCCGACGACATGGAGGATACGGTGCGGTCGGATCCGAGTACGATGAGTGCGCCCGTACGGCCACGCATGATGCGTTCCAGGCCCTCGCGGAGCTCGGTGCCGGGGGCGATTCGGGCGATAGTTTTAAGCAATAGGTCACTATAATTCATCTGCACAAAAAACATTGTACCTGTAAGGGCGGTTATTGAGCCAGGTCAGGGGCGGAACGGCGGGCTAAAGTGCCTCAAAAGCGAACGGATATTCTCGATATTTATACAGGAGTGCACGAGGTGAAACTACCTGCATTTAAAAGTAAAAATGCGTTCTGCGGTACCCCATTTCGCCGTGACCAAACACCGCGCGCCATATCGCTCCAGACCCTAAAATAGACCCATGACCGCGCGCACGAAAAACACCAAAACCGCACCCGCCTACCGCTGCACCGAATGCGGCTGGACCACCGCCAAATGGGTAGGCCGCTGCGGCGAATGCCAAACCTGGGGCACCGTCGAAGAAGCCGCCGGAGGCACCCGTGCGCGCACCCGCGCCGCATCCAGCGTGCAGAAACCCGCCCAGCCTATCGCAGAGGTCGACTCGCGCGTAGCCGCCTACATGAGCACCGGAAACCCCGAATTTGATCGCGTGCTCGGCGGCGGACTCGTACCCGGCGCGGTCATCCTCATGGCGGGCGAACCCGGCGTGGGTAAATCCACTCTGCTGTTGGATGTCGCCGCCACCTTCGCGCGCGGCACCGCCGGGAGTGCGGGACAGCAGGGGGTGCAGAATATCGCACCCCAGCCGCCGCGCCCGGTGCTGTACATTACCGGCGAGGAATCCGCCGCGCAGGTCAAGCTCCGCGCCGACCGCATCCGCGCCATCGCGGACACCCTCTACCTGACCAGCGAAACCGACCTCGGCACCGCCCTGGCGCATATTGAGCAGATCAACCCCTCCCTGCTGGTCATTGACTCCGTGCAGACCCTCGCCTCCGCGGAAGTTGAGGGTAGCGCCGGCGGTGTGACCCAGGTGCGTGAGGTTGCCGCCTCCGTGATTGCCGCGGCTAAGGAACGCAATATGTGCACCCTGCTCGTGGGTCACGTGACTAAGGAAGGCACCATCGCGGGCCCGCGCCTGCTTGAGCACCTGGTGGACGTGGTCTGCCAGTTCGAGGGCGATAAGCACTCGAATATCCGCATGCTACGCGCGATTAAGAACCGCTTCGGACCCACCGACGAGGTGGGCTGCTTCGACATGCACGAGGACGGCATCGCACCGGTGCTGGACCCCTCCGGCATGTTCGTCTCCAGTACCCCGCACCCGGTGGCGGGCACCTGCGTGACCGTCACGATGGAGGGCCGCCGACCCCTGCTCGCGGAGGTACAGGCGCTACTGGATCAGGCGGTGGCACCCGCCCCGCGCCGTACCGTTTCGGGCCTGGATTCGGCGCGTATTCAGATGCTGCTGGCGGTGCTGCAGCGCCGCGCCGGGCTGAACGTGGGCAAGCTCGACTGCTATGTATCCACGGTGGGCGGCGCAAAAATTGCCGAGCCCGCCGCCGACCTGGCGTGCGTTATGGCGCTTGCCTCGGCGGCGCAAAATAAGCCGCTACCGCGCAAACTCGCAGTCTTCGGCGAGGTGGGCCTGGCCGGTGAAGTGCGCGCCGTGCCGGGCATCCGCCAGCGCATTGCGGAGGTGGGCCGCCTGGGCTTCACGCACGTGCTGGTGCCCGCCTCCCCGACCGGCGTGGGGGACGTGCCCGAGGGCGTGACCGTGCGTGAGGTAACCACCCTGGGCGAGGCGCTCGCGCTGCTCTTCCCGCAGAAGTAGCCACCCGCGCATCAACAGCATAGAGATAGCGGAGGAGGGGGCTCCCGGCTGGCGTGAATGCCGGCCGGGAGCCCCCTCCGCTGTGTCTTGACGGTTGCCACTGACCCCGCTAGAACCCCGCTAGGAGGAGCGGCTCTCCTCCTCGTTCTCGTGCAACATGATGTTGATCGAGCGGGTGTTGAGCTTGTTCGTGCGGTGGGTGTTCACCGCGCTATCGGTCACGTCGTCAACCACCATGGAGTCATCCATGTCAGCGTCAACAATCGGGATTGCCGAGGTACGCGGTGCGTGCTTCGTGACCGCCTCACCCAGGGGCACCAGAACCGCCACGGCGTCCTTGTGGGACATACCGGTTGCCTCCATAAAGTCCACCACAATCAGGCGGAGCATCAGCACGAGTGACTCGCCCTCAAAGGTTGCCACACCCATCGTGCGCGGCTCGAGGGTGCCGGCAAGCTTAATCATGCGCTCGCGTGCCTCCATCATGTAGTGCTCGCGTTCGCCCTCTGTCGGGGCAGACATGCCCAAGCCGAGGCTCTGTGCCGCCACCGACAGCTCGGTCAGCGCGTCACTGAGCGAGAGCTGCGCGGCAGTGCGTAGCTGCACGTGGTGAATCGTGGACGCCATGCGGCGGTTGAGCACGCGGTCGTTACGGATCGCCAAATCTACCGCGGCGAGGGTCTTTGCCATGCGCGCCAGCTCGCCCTTGCTCTTGCGGCTATTCCAGGACAGCTCATTCATACCCTGCGCGGTGATTAGGTCGCCTCGGCACGCATCATACAGCGGTTGCAGGGCGCGTGCATCAAGCAGGCTCTGGTACGCCTTGTTGTAGTCGTAGTAGCGGATTGCCTCAGAGGAAAGCTGGAAAACCTTCGCGAACGCATCCATGAGAGCCTGCGCGCGTTCACGCGGGTTCTTACGCGGGTCACGCGGCATCAGGTACATGGCGAGGAACGCGAAAGCGCCACCAACAATACCGTCGAAACTGCGGGTGAACGCATCGTCAGGTACGGGCAGCAGCAACGTGAAACAGGCCTGGAAGCTGAGCTGAATCGTAAAAATAATGCCCTTATCAATAAATCGGGCAATAATCACGGTCAAGAAAAGCACCACTGCCGCCTGCCAGGTGCCGTGACCGAGCAGAATCAGCAGAAGGTCGCCAATGAGAATGCCGAGGGTCACGCCGAAGGAGACCTCAAGGATTCGGCGGGAATGCTTAGCACCGCTTACATAGCCGAGGGATACGAGGGCAGCGACCGGCGCGAAAATGGGTTCCTGGTGGCCTAGGATGTGCTCAGCGAAAAGCCAAGCGCCCATAGATGCCGCAACAATCTGCACAGACTGAAAGAAGTCAGCCCGGACTCGGTGAATACCCTCATGGACGAACTGCCGGGTGTTCTGTTCAGTAGTGCGTAGAATCTCTGCGAAGCGTGCCATGAGCACCATCATACCGGCGCGTGTGCTCTGTACAAGGGGGTAGGGGAGTGTTGGGTGCAAGTGTGAGAGACCCCGCGCCCCGAACCCCGCTTAGCGCCCCGGCTTGGGCGGTTTTGCGTGCCGAAACCTCAGCTTGCGTACCGAGACCTCAGTGCAAGGGGCTTAGCCGCGAATCTAGCCGCGGAGGCGGCGCGCCACCCTCGCCAGCAGACCCGGCTGGGCGGGATGCGCCTCGGCGGGTGCTTCAGAATAAGCCTCAACGGTGACGGGGCGCGTCTGTTCCGCACCGTGCGCGCTGTACCCGCCGATTGCGCGGGCACACTCGAGCTGCCGGCGGTGCTCGGCATCCCAGGAGTGAGCCCGGTCAGACATCGCCCACTCGAACCCCGCGGTGAGGGAGGTTTCGGTGAAGAGCTCGCGTGCGGCACGGACGGTCGCACCCAGCGGCTCGGGGAGCGCCGGAACCTGTTCCACGGTGGGGAAGGGGGCGGGTGCCTCTACTTCGTCCAGCTTTTCTGCGCCAGATGCAAGAATCTGCGTGAGCAGGTAGGCGCGCTCGGCGCGCAGAACCTCCAGCAGCTCGGTGCGGCGTGCATCCGATGCCACCGCCGCGTGCCGCAGGGCGGCGGCAACCATCAGCTCGGGAACACCGCCGGCGAGCATGCCCAACGGCAGGGTGAACTCGCCCAGCCCGTACTGGCGCAGGGCGCCGCCCACGCGCATCTGCGTGAATGCGTCCGGCACGAGGGCGAGCACGGGAATGCCCGCCGCGGCGGAGAAGACCGCCGGGTGGTAGCGGCTGGGCAGGGGGAACGCCGCCGCGCGGTGTACCGCGATGCTCTGGTCGGCGTGCAGAATCGGCAGCAGGGTCGCCGGGGTGGAGGTGCTGAGCCGCTTGGCGATGCGCTGGTGCGCCTGAATATCGCCGCTTGCCGGGTCCTGCGGGTCACCGTAGTGGCTCAGGAAGACGGGTGCGTAGCCGTGCTCGCGCCACATGCCGTCGAGCAGGCGCGCAATCTGCTGTGCCTGCTGGTCGGTGCACTCGTTGACGGTCACGCAGACGTAGTGCTCCGGCAGCTCATCAAGCGCCTGACCTGCGGAAACACCCTCCGCATAGTGCAGAGTACGCGCCGGAGAAGCTACCGGGTAGTCGGTGGCGTCATCTACGCTCAGGCGCGCGTCAATACCCCGCTCACGGCACCAAGCGAGGGAAGAACGTTCGCGCACCGTCACCGAACGGGCGGTGCGCAGCATGCGCTCCAGGATCTGCGCGTCCTCGGGGTTGAGGACCGGGCCCAGGGACTGGCCGGTCACGTACACGGGCACGCCCGCATGCTCGGCGGCACGCACCGCGGCGGCGCGTTCGTAGAGCAGCCAGCCGTAGCGGGAGTTGAGGTTGCCGCCGCCGGAGACCACGACCGCGTCCATGGCAGCGATAGCGTCCGCGAATTCCACCATGCGCTCAACGGTCTGCGCCAGCGGATGCAACACCTCCGGCAGCGCCTGCACCTGCGGCAGAGCTACCAGCTCAGAGGTGGAGGGGCGCTCTCGGTCGGCGTGCAGCTGCGTCAGGACGCACTCGAGCGCCGCGAGGGTCAGCTCGCGTTCAGCCGGCGCCCAGGGGAAGAGGAAAAACGGCAGGTACTCGTAGGGCGCGCCCGCCTCATGCTGTGCCGCCTCATGATTCACCGCTGCGCCAATATAGCGCGCCGAATGGCCCACATCGCGGGTCATGAGGGTGACCGCCGCGCCGCCTTCGGAAAGCGCTGCCGCGCTCGCGATGGTCATGGCTTCGTCGCCCACGTGGTAGGTGTGCTGGCCGATATCGCCAATGACGAGCACGCGCGGTGCTTCAGTAACGGGCAGTGCTGTAGAAGAATGATTGTTCTCTGTCATGGCTATGCGCCCTTCTGATCTGCCGACCCGGTCTCAGTCGACTCAGCCTCAGTGCCGCGACGAACCAGGGAACGCTGATTGAGGGAACGCTTCGCCAAGGAACGCAACGCGCGGCCCGGGGTGCGCAGGTGCTTGAGGACCCGCAGGCGCTCCTCAATAGCCTGCTGGCGGTTCTCAATAGCCTGCTGACGGGCCTCGATACGTTCCAGGCGGCTCTCAATAGAGCGCAGAATATCTAGGGATTCGCGGGTCAGATCGTGCCCGTCAATCACGCGACGCTCCAGGTCAGCCGCCAAATGCGCCTGATACAGGTACGCACCGGGTCGGGCACCCGCCTGCAGATCCTCGCGGATAGCGCGGGCACGCACCAACGAATCGAAGCGGGCATGATCAGCCTGACGCTTCACGCTATTTGCCTCAGCACCTTCTGCGTCGGGGCGTAGCGACCAGTACGCCAGCGGCTCATCCACCAGCAGAATATCCGCAACGGAGGCGGCACGCATGTTGAACTCCCAGTCGCCGACCACCGGCAGGGACTCGTCGTAGAAACCGACCAGCTCGTGTAGGCTGCGGCGGTAGAGAATACCGATTGGCACGGCACGGTTCGTGCGGAAGAGGAACTGCAAACCCATGCCGGGCAGGCCGTCGTGGAAAATACGCTCCTCGTACACCTCGAACTCGCCGTCGGCGTTCTCACGTTCGTACCGCTCCACAACGCGGGTGGTGCACATGAGCGCGCCGCTCTCTTCCAGCGCCGCGACGGTGCGCTCCAGGAACTCGGGTGCCCACAGGTCGTCGTCATCGTGAATCGCCACGTATTCGGAGGTGGTCGCCGCCAAACCGGCGTTGGATGCCGCCTCCATGTTGCCGCCGGCGGTGGTCAGCAACTGTACGCGGCTGGAATCCTGCGCGTTAGAACCCAGCGGAGAAGCCTCAATGACGGCGCGGGTTGCCTGTTCGTCGCCTCCGTCGTTAATCACGCAGACCGTGTAGTCGGTGAAGGTCTGCTGCGCAATATTCTCCAGCGCGCGGCTCAAGAAGCGGGGGCGGCCCTTCGTGCGGACCAGAATAGCTACGGTAGGGGAAGACATAACCACAATCAGTCGAGGGTGAATGGGCCCGTGCCAGCCCAGGAACTCAACCCATTATGAAGGTGTGCACTGTTCAGACTCAACCCACCCGCCCGGCTAACCCGCAACAGCGTGCACACAGGGGCACGAGCCGCCCCTAAAAACTAGCTGATGGACTGTAGCGCCACCATCGCCAGCACACCGAGCACAAAGCACGCCGGAATGGTTACCAGCCACACCAGAAGAATCTGCAGAACAATCCTGGATTTCAACGCGTTAAAACGCTGGTTCACGCCCGCGCCGAGCGCCGATGCAGTTGCCAGGTGCGATGAGGAGAACGGCACCTGCAGCAGGAAGTAGCCGAGCACCTGCACCACCGCGGTCGTGCCCTGAGCGACCGCGCCACGGAACGGGTCCAGGCGCACCATCTTGTAGGCGAAGGTGTAGCCGATGCGGCGGCCACCGGTCAGCGTACCGGCACCCAGGCTGAGGGCAATGATGAGAGTGCCCAGCAGCATCCCGCCCCAGGTGAGGGACTGAATCAGCGCCGGATCCATGATGCGTTCGCTCAGCAGTGCCCACAGCAGCAGGTACAGGTAGCCGGTCTGCAGGCCGTGTAGCAGCGAAATCGCGGAGGCAGACACCGCCAGCACCTCGCGGGCATGCTGATTCACCAGGCGCGGGTTGTGGCCGACCACCAGCCGGTAGAACGGCACCACCATCAGCCAGGACAGCAGAAAAATGAGCGGCGGCAGGTAAAAGAGCGGCAGCAGGGTCGCCCCAAAAATATGCGGCAGGAAGGCGAGAGAACCAAAGCCTTCAGCGGCGCTGTCACTCCTCGTCTGGGTCCACCAGCTCACGCCGGCGAGGGCACCGACCAGTGCGTGAGTCGAGGAGGACGGCAACCGCAGAAACCAGGTGAGCACACCCCAAATAGCGCAGACGAGTAGCGCCGCAATGATGCCGTTCAGGCCGGTGGTGCCTTCCGGGGCACTCACCCACGAGGCGGAATACTCACCGAGCAGCAGAAACGCACCGATTACACCGAGCACGTTGAAGAGCGCGGCAAGGTACAGGGCGGAGCGCTCGCCGAGGGCGCGGGTACGCACCGGAACAGCGACGGCGTTTGAGGCGTCATGCACACCGGTGACGTAGACCGCGGCAATAAAGGCGCAGCAGGCGAGAAGACCCAGGAGCATTAGGATTCCTGAACGATGATGCGGCCGATTTCGGCGGACACATCACGCATAGCGTTGGAGGCGGCGGTCAGCTGCGCCAGGAAGGTGGCGTAGCGGCGGTACCGTTCGGGGGTGTAGCGTTCGGCAATGTACGCGTCGTATTCTTCGGCGGTGCGCAGCGCCTGGCGGGAGATGCGCAGCATGTCCATCCAGTAGTTGTCGAGGCCGCGAATGTCGGCGAGTTTGGGGATGACGGCGGCGGTCAGCACCGCCTGACGCTGAATAATGTCCAGGATCGAGGTGATGTGCGTAGCGAAGCCGTCAATGCTGTGCAGGGACAGCACGTGCGCGGCGCTGGTGAGCTTCTCAACGGCGTTGGTGAGCTTGCGTGCCAGCGTGTACAGGTCTTCACGCGGGATCGGTGGGGAGAAGGAGCTACGCACCTCGGTGAGGGTGCGGAACAGCAGGTTCGTGGAGTCCGCCTCGTGGGTGAGCATGCGTTCGAAGAGTTCGGGGTACTCCGCGACGGGGGAGCCGACCATTTCAGAGAGCAACGCGGCGGCCTCACCGACCTGCGCTGAAATTTCAGCGAGGGAGGCGAGGGATTCGTTAGCGTGGGGAAAAAGTCGGTGCAGCATAGTTCCCAGTCTAACCAGTATCGGGGGTTGCGGGTGCGCGCAGCTCGGGGGTATCTCACGGGGCACACGGTTTTTATGCGCAATCGCGCCGAGCTGACGGCTGCTTCTAGACGGGGTTTTAAACGAAAAACGGTGGGGGTCGATTTCTCGACCCCCACCGGAACGTTTAGGGATGTCGGGTTGGGAGCGCCTCTCGGCGGAAGGCCGCTCGAAGCGGCTAAAGATTTGGAGCCCGGGGCTACCTATTAGCAACCCGACATCTTGTAATTATTATCCACCCGTACCCGGCACAGAGTCAATCGGAAACAGGCTTTTCACGCCTGCGTGACCCAATGTGGAACCTGTGCCAATTCGCGGCATGAACCCGCATTTTTGGGCGGCTAAACGGCGCAGAAGACTAGAATGCTTCGAGGTTGGGTTGCGATTTTTCCTGCGCAGAATCAGCCCCGGAACCCCCGTTAGCCTGTTAACTAGCCTCAACGGCGCGCAGCTGGGCGGCGACCGCCTCCAAATCGTGCGCAATCTGCTCCATCTGCTGTGCCTGACGCGGCATACGAGCGCGACGCTCCACCGCCTCACGCTTCACCTCGTGGCTACCCGGAACCGCACCATCCTGTCCGGCAGAGCGCGCATAATCGGTACGAATACCCAACGCCACCACGTGCGCAAACGCGGCGCAGCGTTCCATCGCAATATCCATATCGCCGGTGTACAAGCCCGCCAGAATCTCATCAATCGTACGGACCACCTCATCGGCACCCGGCGGGTCGGGAACACCCGCCACCACGTGCGAACGGTAATCCTCCGCCATACCCAGCTCAAAGGCGCGACTCACCCCGCGCGGCGAACGATGCACCACATCCCGCAGCCAGTACATGCGCCACAGCGCACCCGGCAGGGAGTGGGCGCTCGCGTGGGACCAGAGTTCGGCGAGCATTTCGATACCGTAGTCGTCGGTGAAGCTGACGAGCCGCTCGGTCATCTGCTCGTCGGTGCCGCGTCCGCGCATCAGCAGGATACGTGCGGAGGCGTGTGCCGCCTCTTCGCGTGCGGCGGGGTCCATGCCGCCTTCGTGGCGTTCAAACTTTTCGGCGGAGTAGAGGACGGGTCGGTGGTGGGTTCGGTGTCGGGTGCGCCCGGAGGCGCTGGGTGATGATGTGGGTGTAGACATAGGATTTTCCAGTGTACCGCCACTGCGCTGGGGTCGGTAGTGTATAGTATTTCTATCTGCACACTTTCAATTTTGTGTGGATGGAGCGCCTTTAGCTCAGTCGGTAGAGCTACGGACTTTTAATCCGCAGGTCGTGGGTTCGAGCCCCACAGGGCGCACTAGCCGACCCGTCGCCTCCCGCTTTGCGGGGGTCGGCGGGGTTTTGCGTCTTCACCCTCGTGTGCGGGGTTTTACCCCCGTGTTGATTCCGTGTGGTGGGGCGTGTCCTGCCGGGTTGGCCTGGCAGTTTTTGATTTGTGTACGTTGACCCGAAAAGATGAGGAAACCCGTGAGCGTCACCATTAAGAACCCTGAAGAAATCACGATTCTTGCCACTGGCGGCACGATCGATAAGTTCTATTCGGTGGCGGGCACCATGGATATTGGTGAGCCTGCCGCTAAGGACCTGCTGGACCGCGTCATCACTGACGTGCGCTTCGATATTCGTCCGCTGATTGGCAAGGACAGCCTGGACATGACCGATGAGGATCGTGCCGAGCTGACCGAGGCGCTGAACGCTGTCACTAACGACCAGGTGCTCATCACTCACGGTACCGACACCATGCCGGAGACTGCCCGTTACCTGGTGGAGCACGCCGACCTGGGCAATAAGGTCGTGGTGCTGACCGGTGCGATGCAGCCCGCCGTGATGGCTCGTTCGGATGCAGGCTTCAACCTGGGTGCCGCTATTGCCGCCCTGAATCTGCTGGAGCCGGGTGTGTACATCAGCATGAGCGGTCGTATTTTCCCTGCTGAGAGCGTGCGTAAGGACCGTTCGCGCGGCATTTTTGAGGGCTAGGATGGCTGATTCCGCTCGTATGCGGCGGGGTGAACCGGTTTCTGCCGCTGAGCTTGCGCCGGTTGAGGGCTCCTCGGATCTTGTGCCGCAGGAGCATATGTCGCAGGCGCAGCTTATGCAGCTGCAGGCTATGGATGAGCTGGAGCAGCAGGCTGATGAGTTCTGGAATGTCACCAGTGATTACCCGCTGCCGGCTAAGAACCTGTACCTGGTGCGTGTGCTGCTGCTGGTCGTACCCTCGCTGATTACTGTTTATTACTTCATTCGCGTCACGCTTTTCCCGATTGGTGCGGTGCCGCTGGTCTATCTGGTGATGCATATGTGGGTTGCCATGATTTACCGGGCGAACCGTTCGGTGAAGTTGGTGTTGCTGGCGAATGCAGCGTCCGGGGTCGCGGCGGCGATTATGACGGCGTTCTTTGCCTATGCGCTTGTGACGGTGCAGGGTCCGCAGACGCTGCTGGACCGTGTGGGCGTGTTCTACACGGTGAGCTTGCTGACGGTCATGGCGTCGTTCGCGTTGGAGGTTCTGTTCTCGCTGTTCTATAGTTTGGCGGTTCGTAGGAGCTTGCGTCTGACGCAGAAGAAGCAAGAGGAAGAACAGCGGAACGCAGAACAGCAGCATGCAGAGGACCCGAACGCGGAGGCTTCGCAGGTAGCGGAGTAGGGCTAACGCGCCCCGGCGGGCGGGGATTCTACCCCGCGTATCCGCGCCTCCGACGGGGTGATAACGAGGCGATAAGCGGCGGTGTGACACGCTCCCCGCGACGCCCAGCTACTGCTCAGATTCCCTTAAAGTACGCGTGATACGGTAGAGACAGAAACACGACCCGCACCTGCCAGGAGGCCACTCATGGGCGCTACACACCTGAACACAGATGCCGCTTCATCCGCAGAACACCCGGATGAAGATATCAGTATGCAGACCCGCTTTCAGGCGCCTATCCGTCACGTGACTCCTGCTACGCCGGAGGTGTCCGTTCCGCTGAACGTGCCGCCGGTGGTGACTGGTTCGCATCCGGTTATTTCGGCGACTTCTACCGTCATCATTCAGGATGGTACGAACCCTCCGATTGTGGTGCGTACACACCCGACGGGTCCTCTACCGCCGTTCCCGGGGCAGGGTCAGGTTCCCGCTTTTCTGCGCACCTATACCGCTGATGAGGTGAAGGAGCGCAAGCAGAAGCTCAAGAAGAACCTCCTAGTCCGCGCGGTTATTCTGTGTATTTTGACCCTGGTTGAGGGCCTCATTATCTCCCAGTACACGCAGCCGTTAGCGATTTGCTTTGGTTTTGTGGCGGCGCTTTACCTGGTGGTTCAGATGTGGCCGCTGATGCGCCCTCCGAATGATTCGACGGACGCCTCCGTGTATAGCGTTTGGGCTATCTGCTCCCTGATCGGGTATGTTGCCGTGGGGCTGGTGCTTTCACCGATTACGTTCCTGCTGCTGATGCTCGACTGGGCTGGAGTTTCGATGGGGCTTGACCCCCTGCTGATACTTGTTGTCTTGGGCCTAGTCTGGTTGAGCGAGGTCGGTTTATCGTTGCTAACCATTTACCGCTTCAACAACTTGCGAATTGCAATGGCGAACCGGGCAGATTCTCCGTTGCTACCTGACAGTATTTCTGCGACGGTTGATCCGTCCACTTCTGCCTAAAGTTCTGAGGCGGCGCGGTAGACGAACGCCGCGCCGCCACCCACACACCACACACTCGCTCATACATCTTCCACACACACTATCAGCCGACATTCGAAAGATTCAGCTATGCCCGCCGTCGAGTCCTCTCCGCCATCCGCTCCGAACACCACGCATCCTACGAAGCCCGCCACCCCCACTCTCGTGTCTGTGGCGGGTTGGGTTCTGCTCGCTATTGCCGTGGGTTGGCTGGTGCTGATTGGGTACACGGGTGTCACGTATGCGACGACGCAGCTGTCGCATTTTTCGACTTGGCGCGCCCAGTCGCTGGTGGATGCGCAGGCGTACTATCCGGTGCTTTTCCTGATGGTCAGCGCGTTCGGTAACGTGACCCTGCACGGCTTCTGCACGGTGGCGTACCTGCGTGGTTACCGGTGGGCGGCGCTGGTGCTGTCGGTGGCGTTGGCGCTGGGTGTGTTGGCATCCCTGCTGATTATGCTGGCAGTCGCGGCTCTTCTGGGCACGTTGAATGGTGCGCCGAGCCAGGATGTTGAGTTGCTGCTCAGTAGCGCCTCCCCGCTGTACACTCCGGTGTATATTGCGGGTCCGTACATGCTGGTGTGCGTGGTGGCGTTGGCGTTGGTGTGGTCGCGTCAGTCGCGTTCGTACATGGAAGCGCGCCGTGATTGGCGCCTGCGCCGCAGCGAGGACTACCTGATTTAGCCTTGCAGATTCTGGTCGTATAGATTCTAGCCGCGGGTCCACGACGGCCTGCGGCTCACCGATAACTTTATTCACCAACCACTATTCACCAACCACACTGTTAGGATGACCCGTGCACCTTACTTCCGAACCTGCGCACGAATCCACATCGCATACTAACCCCGACGTCGCCAAGCGCACATATGATGAGCGGGCGGCGTTTGAAGAGGCGAAAAGAAACCTCGGCATAGTTGGTGATAAGGAGCAACAATTCGACCGGGGAATGGCGATTCTCGGTAAAGCGTATTCCATCGCGATGACGCTGATTCTGGTGTATTTCCTCCTGGATGCGTACCAGATTATCGTTACCGCGGGCCGGAGTGTGAACATCGGCTCGTTCCTTAGCTATGCCCTGCCGAAGGTTCTGTCTGACGCTGTCTTGGTGGTGCCGTTCCTCTGGTTCGTTCTGGACTACACCAAGGGAGGGTACGTTAATCCGCGCCGCCTGCTGATGCTGTACCTTCTGCTGTGTTCCTTGAGCGGTGTGCTCTCTTTTGCGGGTGTCTTTGGTCTGGCGCAGATGCTTTTCCCCGCGTTTACGGCTTTGGATTCTGTATCACATCCTGCCGCTGCCTCGTCTATTGTGACGCAGGCTCTGGTCGGGGTGATTACGGCAGGTAGCGCCGTTCTCCTGTTTTTGCTGACTCGCCCGGCTGTGGGCGTGGTCCCGAGCCCCGCGGCGATTCGGGAGCAGATGCAGATCATCAAGGACAGCATGGCGGATGATGAGGAAGAGCCGACCCGTGAGGATGTTCTTCGTCAGCTTGAGAAGGAAGAAGGCCCGGTCAAGGACTCTACCGAGCAGCTGTTGCGTGAGCTTTCTGCCGATTATGCGCTCTCGAATGATCCGGTGGAGAAGAACCGCCTGCTGGCTGAGATACAGCAGATTCAGCGCGCCCAGAAGACGGGTGTAAAGCCTAACTTCGGAGGCACGTCTGGCGGGTCGGCTAAGCCCCAACAGGAAGCGCACGAGGGTGCGGAGGCGACCGCCGCCTCCACCGCGCCTGCCGCCCCTCAGGTGGTGCTCCCGCCCCGCCCGAAGACGCTGCGCGGCGTCATGTGGTGCGCTACAGCCATTATTATTCTGTCCGCAATCCAACGTATCTATGTATCTATCCATAACGAGGTCCCAGACCGCGTTATGGAAAATATGCCGGGCATCATCATTTCAGGCATATTTGCTACCTTCATCTTCTCTCTCATACCGATTTTTGTTCTCCGCAGACTGTGGAAGGGCCGTAGATGGGCGTACTTCCTCACCCTCTTCGGTAGTGCTTTTGTGGTTTTTATCGGGGCGATGAGTTTGCAATCTTTCATCTCGGCTGATTATTTCTCCAGGCTGGCGGATGAGTCGTTGACTTCAAGGCCCCGAGACTACGTAGTTTCCATCGTGGTGAGTGACATTATGGGAGCTTTTCTTACGGCCTTCTACCTGCTGATAGTCGTGCTGCTCATGAGCCGTCCCACCAGGATGTACGTGGCTACTGCGCGGTTGGCGCGTCTGAATGCACGCGAACAGGTGAACGCCGATGACGGTTGGATTGTTGTGCATCAGGACGCAGAAACGCGTGCTCACCTAGAAGAAGAACAGACGCGTTGGGAAGAGAAGGAAGCTAACCGACGGGCTGAAGAAGCAGTCGCTCAGCAGTACAAGAGGACCCGCCGTACGAATGCGCGGAAGAACTCCCGCAACGAACAGCGCGGCTACAAGGATACTTCCGTGTACACCGAGGAAGGTTACCGCCTCAACTAGGGCGGTTGCTTACTCTTTGAAAGACTCTTCTGCCCCCTGCCCCGTGCTACGGCGCGCGGGGCGGGGTGCGAAGAGAAGAAAGGAACAATGATGTCAGAACGTACCCCAAAGCAACCGCTCAACGACCCGGAGTACACGGTTCCCGAGTACAGCGTGCTACTGCCCTCTAACGAGGCAGAAAATAGCACGGCAGAGGGCGATGCCGTCTCCAGCAACGTAATTTCCGGTAATGTCGCAGACACTAGCGCGGCGGAGGATAACGCGCCCGGCGGCAGCACCTCCGAGCACGCCAGCACCCCCGAGCAAACCACTACTGGCTACCGGAAGGCGACCGCCGGCTACACTGCCGCTTCCGAGCAGGTAATTCCGGAGCGCCCGAAGGCTATGCGTAGCGTCATGTGGTGCGCTGCCGCCATTATCGTGCTGGGGCCCCTGAGTAATTTTCTGCTGCCGATTCTAAGCTGGTCATATATCGATTTTGAGACAGTGGTGAGTGTTCTCTTCTCTGCCCTGGTGGTTACCCTCATCCTCTCCGCCATCCCGATTTTTATTCTCTGGAAGATCTGGGATGGCCGCGAGTGGGCGCGCGTACTTACCATCATCTACTGCGCTCTCGCGGCTGCTAGCGGTGTGCTTATTCTTGCGGATAATTTCTCGGAGTTAAGCTCTAGAGCGGCTGCGGCGTCCAGCCTGGGGCGTGTCGCGAGCGGCATTTTTACTCTTGTTCTTTACCTCCTGATGATTGTGCTGCTGACTCGTGCTCCTATTAGGGTGTACACACAAATCGTTAGCGGGGCACGTGCGCTAGAACGCCAGCAGATGATGTCTGAGACGAGACAGGCTGCCGGTCAGGTGCCGGCGGAACTTCGAGAGCTTTTCGCTGATGATGAGGACGGCGAACGCACCTCATCAGGGGGAAACACCCCTCGACCCCCGCACCGTAGTGCGGGATGGGGAACATAGAAAGGAACAATGATGTCAGAATACGGATCTCCGGGGCTAGCCCCGCACTACCAGCAAAACCAGCCGTATCAGCCGCATTCTAACGGCCGCCCCGCTGCGCTGATATGGGTAACGGTGCTTACTGTGCTGGTTATTCTGATTGGGGCAACCCAGTCTACTGTGAGTGCTTTGGAGCGGAACCACACCTCCATGAATTCAGAGGCGCTGGTGCAAGTAACGATCCCTGCACTGGTCAAAATTATCCTGTTGGATGCGGTGACTCTTATTGCTCTTCTGTTCCTCTGGTTGAGGCGTAATTGGGCGCGTATCGTCAGTATTATTTTGAGTGTTCTCGGTGCGCTGGGCGGTCTTTTTTCTATTTTTGGTTCCGTCATACTCTTCAACTCTGTTGATGTGCAGGCGCTGAGCGGTGCCGAGCTGGCGCACTTCATTTTTGTCCTTGTGCTGGTGAATCTGCCTACCGTCTGCCATGCGGTGATAGCGGTATTGCTGTTCACTCCAGGTATGCGCCGGTACACGTACGCGGCTGGCTCATACTAAAGGCCTGTCGGTGTGAGAAGGCTGTGATAGAGTCCGATGCGCGGGCATCAAACAGAGCCTGCTGCGGGTGGCAAATTTCTGCGCCTCTTCCGTCGGACTTCTAAAGGTGAAAGGGTGGGGATACCAAATGGTATCCCCACCCTTTCGCGTTAAACATCACAATCTTCTAGCTGGTAAAACCCTTTGAGTTGCCTAAAAGGTTCCAGTCATCCCATAAAAACCCTACTAGCCTCGAAGAGCTTACCCTATACTGAAAAAGTATTATTCTCTCAGCTAACTACATCAAATAACCCTTTTGGGTAGATTTCACGTAAATCTACCCAAACAAGGGCAATAATCACCGACTTACGCACCATAGTGCGAGCATACGAGAGAAAGAACGACGATGTTGAACAATACTTCCGGTGCCTCCGCGGGCACGCTGGCACCTCAGCCTAGCGCCGCAGCATCGAACTTTCCGGCACTGAACTTTGCGGCACCCGCCGCAGTGACGCCTCAGTTTCTGGTTCCTGCTGGTGTCCACCCCGTACACAGCGCGCCAGGCACTCAGCGTGCTATCAATCTTCCGTCGCGCCCTATTGCCATCTGGGCGGTATCCCTATTCTTGATGCTGTACATGTCCACATATCCTCTACAGCCTCTTGTAGGTCTAGAATTTACGGGCGTTTACATGTTTGCAGGTATGACGATGGGGCTTACGATGGTTCTCCCTATTGTTCTAGGAGCAATCAGCACATGGTACCTCAATGAGGGCTATGAGTGGGCACGAGTGGTGATTATTATCGAGGGCGCGCTACGCATGCTTCTGGACATTGTGGTTGTAGCTCTCTTTTATCACGTCTTTTTGACCGACGATTATAGTACGCAAGCGGCCAGGGTTATGTTTTTTGGCCCGTTTATGACCCTTCACGTCTTCTACGCGAAGATAGCTTTTGACTTCATCAGCCGCATCCTCATTATTGTTCTTCTCTGCCAGCCGCAGGTGGGGCGGTACATCCAAATGCGTGGAGGCCTGCGACGCATGGGCGTAAAGTAACCTCGCGGAGGTGTAGCTGGCTTCCGGGGGCATCACCTCCACCGGGTTTGAGAGAACGCAAAAAGGTGGGGATACCAGACGGTATCCCCACCTTTTCTCATCCCCGGCTCAGTAGCCGAGAAGGACTCACATATTACTCAGCAGATTCCTGCTTTGCCTTCGAACGGCCACGCAGGTACTCGATAATAACCGGTACCACAGAAACCGCCACAATAATCACAGCAATGTACTCAATGTTGTTGTGCACGAACGGGATACCGCCCAGCAGCACACCCGCCAGACCAATCAAACCAATCCACGCAACCGCACCAACAACATTCCACAGGTGGAACTTCTTACGGTCGTACGAAGAAATACCCGCCGCAAGAGACACAAAAGTACGAACAATCGGCACGAAACGACCCAGAACCAGAGCCAAACTACCGCGCTTCTGGAAGAACTCCTCAGTAGTGTGCAGGTTCTTGGTGCTCAGAATCTTCGCGTCATCCTTGAAGATCTTACGGCCGTAACGGGCACCAATCTGGTAGCCAACCTCAGCGCCAGCAATGGCAACCAGCACCAGGACCGGGAATGCAACCCACAGGGACAGGCCCATCTGCTCATGCAGCATACCCAGAGCAAAAATCAGGGAGTCACCCGGAAGAACCGGGAAAAGAACACCGGACTCAATAAATACGATAATTGCCGAAACAACCAGAACCCAGGGGCCGGTATCGAGCAGGAACTGCTCAAGGTCGAGGCCCAAGAGCGCAACCGGAAGATGCGCCAAAGCGGTGGCAAGAAAAGTCATGAAAAATCCTGAACTGTGAGTGGACCGCACGCACGGATCGGCGGCGGAGTAACACCAGCATAGAAAGCGTACCTATGGTGAACATTGTGCAAAACTATGCGGAGGCTGTGTATTACTGGCACAATTCTACCGGCATTTACGCCGGACGCACGGGTGAGCGAGGCGTAAATCTCCCCACCATCTCGGCTAAACAGCCGGAGGTGACGCGACGCTCGCACGCCTCCCCAAGAAATGACCATCCGCAGAGCCGGGCGATACCGGGTGTGACATGATGGAAAGAGAGCACGGCGCGTCGCGGCGTAGCGATTGACCCAACCACCCACTGTTGGAGAGAACCATGAACCCCGAACAGCCAGCTTCCAGCCCCACCGATCTCCTGCACACTGAAGCCCGCGAAGTGTTGCGCCGCCTCACCGGCGTCGCTGATGCCGAGTTCCACGACGGCCAGTACGAGGCGATTCGCGCCCTCGTAGCCGACCGCGCCCGCACCCTCGTCGTGCAGCGTACCGGCTGGGGTAAGTCCGCGGTCTACTTCATTTCTTCCCTGCTGTTGCGTGCCCGCGGTATGGGCCCGGCTCTTATTGTCTCCCCGTTGCTTTCCCTCATGCGTGATCAGGTCGAGGCGGCATCCCGCGCGGGAGTGCGCGCCGCCATGGTGAACTCCGCGAACGTCACCGAATGGGATGAAATCCGCACCCGCCTCGAAGCTAACGAGCTCGACGTACTCCTGGTGGGCCCCGAACGCCTCAATAACGCGGCGTTCCGCGAGCAGTGGCTACCGTACCTGCTGCCGCGCCTGGGGCTACTCGTTATTGATGAGGCGCACTGTATTTCTGACTGGGGCCATGACTTCCGCCCCGACTACCGCCGTATTGGTTCGCTCATTAGATCTCTGCCGGTGGGCGTGCCGGTGCTGGCGACTACCGCAACCGCGAATGACCGCGTTAGCCGCGATATCGCCGAACAGCTCAGCACTGATACCACCGCACCTGTACATGTGCTGCGTGGTCCGCTGTCCCGCAAGTCCCTGCGCCTGGGTGTTCTGACCCTGCCCCATGAGGCGCAACGCATCGGTTGGCTGCTCACGCACCTGAACAGCCTGCCCGGTTCGGGCATTATCTACACGTTGACTGTCTCTGCGGCAGAAGATACCGCAAATGCTCTGCGTGCCAGCGGCTACGAGGTGCTCGCCTACACCGGTAAAACTGACCCGGATGAGCGGCTGGTTGCAGAGCAGGCACTCAAGGAAAACAGGGTGAAGGCCCTTGTTGCGACGAGTGCCCTCGGTATGGGTTTTGATAAGCCTGATTTGGGTTTTGTGGTGCACCTGGGCGCGCCGTCGTCTGCGGTGAGCTACTACCAGCAGATTGGTCGTGCCGGTCGAGGTGCCGTCAACGCTGATGTTTTGCTCCTGCCCGGTCGTGAAGACCGCGCCATTTGGGAGTATTTTGCGACCGCCTCCATGCCTAACGAGGAGCAGGCGCTGGCTGTTCTTGATGCGCTGGCTCAGGCCCCGGAGGGGTTGAGCATTACCGCTTTGGAGGCGCGCGTTCAACTGCGCCGCTCAACCCTGGAGCTTCTGCTGAAGGTGCTGGATGTTGAGGGCGCCGTCGTGAAGGAAGGCAACTATTGGCGTCGAACCTCTTCGCCGTGGCGGTACGATAACGCTCGCTATGCGGCGGTGGCGCAGGCACGTGTGCTGGAGCAGAACGCCATGCTCGAGTATGAATGTACTAGTCAGTGCCGCATGCTTTTCCTGGCTCAGCAGCTTGATGATGCTTCCGCTGTTGCGTGCGGTCGTTGCGATGTGTGCGCGGGCCCCTGGTACCCGGTGGAGGTCCCCACTGAGGCACTGCAGGCGGCACAGAGCAGCTTCAACACGGTCGGTGTGCCGTTGCAGCCGCGTCGTATGTGGCCGAGCGGGTTGGATCAGCTGATGGGTGCGGATGCGCCGCGCGGTCGTTTGTCTAAGGACGAGCAGGCTGAATCCGGTTACGCTTTGGCACGTCTGAGCGACATGGGGTACGGTACACGTCTGCGTGAGCTTCTGGCGACGAATGAGCTGGGTGAGCCGGTTGATTCTGAGGTCCCTGCCGAGCTGGGTCGCGCTTGTGTGAAGGTGCTTGCCGCTTGGGAGTGGTCTGAGGCAGGTCGTCCGGTGGCGGTGTTGACTCTGCCTTCGCCGGTGCGTCCTCGTTTGGCTCAGTCCCTGGGTCGGGGGCTTGCGTCGGTGGGGCGCCTGGTGGATTTGGGTCAGGTTTCTCTGGTGGATGAGCCCCGTTTCTTTGGCGGTAATAGTGCGTTCCGTTGCGCGGACGTGGTGCGCTCGTACCGGGTTCCTGCTGAGGTTCTGGACTATGTGCGTGAGCATCAGTGCCCGGTTCTACTGGTTTCTGATGTGGTGGATTCGCGGTGGGCGTTTACTGCGGTGGCTCGCGAGCTGAGGTTGGCGGGCGCTTCTGCGGTGTATCCTTTCTCTTTGGCTGCTACTCACTAGTCGCGCTCGATAATGCTTCATTTATTCCCCTGACGAGGATTTATGTCATATTCGGAATATTCAAAATTAACGGTCACTGATGGTTCCTCCGCTGTGCTCAGCGATATTCCCTCTCGCTCTGAACACAGTGAGTGGATGGCGCACGCCCTCGTTGAGGGTGCCGCCGCTGGTGAGCGTGGCGAGATTCCTATCGGCGCCGTGGTAGTGGATGAGCAGGGCATCATTATTGGTTCAGCGGGCAATACCCGCGAGCAGGAGCATGACCCCAGCGCCCATGCGGAGGTGAATGCGATTCGTCAGGCGGCGGCGCATCGTGGGCAGTGGCGCCTGGACGGTTGCACCCTGGTCGTGACCGTGGAGCCGTGCCTGATGTGTGCCGGCACGATTTTGGCGTCGCGCGTTTCGACGGTGGTTTTTGGTGCCTGGGAGGAGAAGACGGGGGCTGCTGGTAGCCGTTACGATGTGCTGCGTGACGGCAAGGTCGCTCCGGCTCCCGAGGTGTATGCGGGGGTGCGTGCTGATGAGTGCGCGCAGCTGATGGTGGACTTCTTTAAGGAACGCCGCCCCTAACCGTCACCCGTGGTGGCGCTTCAGGAACTGTTTTGTATAACGTGGAAAGCTGCGTGAGAACGCGTGGCTTTCCGCGTTATTTGTACGAAACCCCCATTTATTTGAAAAATACTTCAAAAATTTCAAAATTGGTACCCAATTTCAGGCAAAAAGCCCACTACATCACACATGTCCGGGTCTACCATATATAGGCACTGGAGCCTCCGTCTGCCCGTGACTGAAAATAGATACCCCACGCAACCTGCGGAGTGCTCCTCAAAACTCACCTGAACCGTCCTGTATTTAAAGGGGATTTATTCGTGCTTCGCGTTGACAATATTTGGGCTAAGGGGCGTCACCACGCCCTTTTTGGTCGTACCTCTTTTTCTGTAAATCAGGGCGAGGTCATCATTATTCAGGCGGATAGCCAGATGGAGCGCACCTCGCTGGGTTTGGCTCTTACCGGCCGTTTGCCTCTGTCGGGTGGCGAGATTTTTTGGAGCGATGGTGATGCGGAGCCGCAGCCGATTTCGATGAAGAAGCTGCGTCGTATCAGTGACATTATCGACTCTCCTGACGTGACCGCCCCCGAGCAGCACATGCGTGTGCACGATTACGTGTCTGAGATGCTCTCCTATAATCTGCCGGTTTTTGGTCGTTCCCGTGCGAGCCGCTGGCTGAAGGAACGCGGTCTTGAGGACCTGGACGGCCTGTGGATGGATGAGCTTGATGGTGAGATGAACATTGAGCTGATGGCGGCTTTGGCGCAGGCGAGTCCTTCGGACCTGCTGGTTTTTGATACGCCCTCCCGTCATTTGAACCACACCTATATGTGGCTTCCTTACCTGGAGGAGCTTGCCACTGACGAGGATCGCCCTCGCACTGTGGTGGCGATTGTTCCGCATATTTCGGAGTCCTGGCAGGGCGCCCGTGCTGTGGTGGGTAGTGTTCACATGGATCAGGACGGCGAGTTTGAGCCGGCTGAGGAGCCTGTAGAAGAGCTGACTGAGACGGAAGCGCTGACTGCGGCAGAAGAACTAACCCAGACCGAGCCTGTGATTGACGTGATTGAGGTGCGTGAGGTTGAGGAAATCCCCGCGGCCTCTTCGATTTCCCTCACCCCCGCGGTATCCGGCACTTCCGGAGCCGCTCAGACCACTGACCATAAGACTGATAACCAGAAGACCGGCAACCAGAAGACTGTTGCCCAGAAGACCGCTGAGAAGGAGTAAGAATGACTGTTCTGCGTGTGGCTCTTGTTGAGCTTAAGCGCCTGACCAGCGGTGTTTTGCCGGTTCTGGTGCTTCTTGCTATGTCTTGCATCCCGCTGCTGTACGGCGCCCTGTACCTGTACGGTAACTGGGATGCTTACGGCAATGTGAATGGCATTGTGGGTGCTCTCGTGGTTGAGGATGAGGGCGCGACGGATTCCGAAGGTAAGCAGGTGAATACCGGTGCTGACGTGAAGAAGAATCTTCTGGATGCTGGCACGTTTGATTGGCGTCAGGTGCAGACTCGTACTGAGGCTGTCGAGGGTGTGGAGAACGGCACCTATGACTTTGCGATGGTGATTCCGAAGGATTTCTCGCGTAATTTGCAGAGTGCCGGTTCGTTTAAGCCTGATGCTGACGGTAAGACGGGCCCTATTGATGCGCGTTCGGCGGGTATCGAGGTCATTACGAATGACGCGAATAACTATGTGCTGACGAATATTGTCACGAAGGCGGGCACTGCGGTGCGTGATTCGGTGGCTGAGAAGGTCGGTAATTCGACGGCTAATTCGCTGTTGGCTAGCTTCACGACGATTCATTCGAAGATGGATGAGGCTGCTGATGGTGCGTCGAAGGTGAATAACGGTACGGTGAAGCTGGCGGACGCTATCACTCAGCTGAAGGACGGTACCGCCACGGTGAATGATGGTGCCGTGAAGCTGAAGGATGGTACCTCCTCTCTGGCTGATGGTCAGTCGCAGTTGTTGGATGGTCAGAAGCAGTTGGCTGAGGGGGCCGCGAAGCTTGCTGATGGTGTGTCGACTTTGGATTCTGGTGCGGCGAAGCTGGATTCTGGTGCCGCGAAGCTTGCCGATGGTGCTTCGAGTTTGAAGGATGGTTCGTCGACTTTGGCTTCGGCTGCGGCGTCTGCTTCTGATGGTGCGTCGAAGCTGAAGGATGGTTCGGCGACTCTGGCTGAGGGTACCGCGAGCTTGAAGAGTGGTTCGGCTTCGGTGGCGAAGGGTGCTAATGATTTGGCGTCTGGTATCCATCAGTTGCGTGAAGGTATGGATCAGGCGGGTATTCGTGAGTTGCCGGCCGAGTTGAACGCGATGTGCATGCGCCTGCATGAGACGGATACTTCTGCTGGTAGCGGCGATTTTGGTCGTGACTTGTCGAATACTGTGGTGTCTGCGAGTGCGCAGAAGGTGCGTGCTCGGGTGACTCCGCTGGTTGAGGCGGGTACGTTGACTCAGGAGCAGGCTGATCAGCTGGTCGCTGCTGTTGATTCTGAGGAGACGAAGAATGAGGTTGCTGAGCTGAATCAGAAGGCTCTGCAGTCGCATCTGGCTACTCGTGATGCTGCCGCTGCTGATGCTCTGTCGAAGTTGCGCGCGTTGAAGTCGAGCCATTGTGTTTCTGATGGTTCGTCGTCGACTGCGGTGAAGATTCAGACTTTGGTGACTGGCGTGGATTCGCTGGATTCCGGTGCGTCTTCGCTTGCCAAGGGCGCTTCGTCGGTGGCTGATGGTGCCGCTCGTGTGGATGCTGGCGCGTCCTCGTTGGCGTCGGGTTCGGCGACCCTGGCTGATGGTAATTCCAAGATCGCTTCGGGTGCTTCGAGCCTTGCGAGTGGTTCTGCGACTCTGTCGGGTGGTGCTTCTGAGCTGAAGGAGGGTACTGGTTCTTTGAAGAGCGGTACCGCCGAGCTGAAGGATGGTAGCGGTACTTTGGCGGAGAAGGAGCAGTCTGCGGTTGAGGGTCAGCAGAAGCTGGCTGATGGCGCGAATGAGCTGAAGGATGGTGCGTCGCAGCTTTCTGACGGTACGGCGAAGCTGTCTGATGGTTCTACTCAGCTGAATGATGGTGCTTCCGAGTTGAAGGATGGCACTTCGTCGTTGGAGAGCGGTCTGGCTTCTGGCGCTAAGCAGGTTCCGAGCCTTGCGCCGACTGAACAGGCGAAGGTTGCGGATACGATGTCGAACCCTGTGACTTTGTCGCATGAGTCGCTGGCGTCGGCTCGTAACTATGGTGAGGGCATGGGCCCGTTCTTCATGTGCTTGGCGCTGTGGATTGGTGGCCTGATGCTGGTTCAGACGCTGCGCGTGATGAATAACCGTGCGTTGGCTTCGCATGCTCCGTCGATTCGTGTGATGCTCGGTAGCTGGATGCCGTTCGGACTGGTAGGTATTGCTCAGGCGACTCTGATGTTCGCGGCGATTAAGTTTGGTTTGGGCTTTGAGATGGCTCATCCGTGGCTGGTGTGGCTGTTCCTCTGCTATGTGGCTCTGGTCTTTACCGGTTTCATTCATGGTTTGACGGTGATTTTGGGTGCGCCGGGTAAGCTTGTTGCTTTGGTCATTCTGATTCTGCAGCTGATTACTGCGGGCGGCACGATGCCGTATGAGACTTTGCCTGAGTCGATTCGTTGGATGCATGATTTCTTCCCGATGGGTTATGCGGTGGCTGGTACGCGTCGTTTGGCGTATGGCATTAATGAGTCGAGCCTGTGGGGCATCATGCTGGTTTTGACTCTGTGGGGTCTGGCTGGTCTGATGTTGGGTTACATTGGCACGCGTCGTGATCGTACGTGGTCGCTGAAGAAGCTGGCTCCGGAGATTACGGTGTAACAAACCCTGTTTAGTCGCACCGGGGGAAAACTGTCTAATAAAATAGAGATATATCTGCAAAAAGGGAGGGAGGACTGCTGATGTTGCAGCGCCCAGCCGCTGAAGCTTCAAGTCGTCGTCCCGGCCGTACAGGTAGAACTCAGTTGAAGTTGTTCAACGCTGCTATGGAAATCATGACCGAAAAGGGGCTTGAGTACGCCACTGTTGAAGAGGTGGCTGCCCGGGCGGGTGTTTCTAAGGGAACCGTGTATTACAACTTCGGTTCTAAGAAGACCATGGTGGATCAGCTGGTTCAGTACGGCACGCAGTTGCTGCTGAGCGATGCGCGTCGCGCGGCGTCGGTTCATTCTGATCCGCGTGAGGCGTTGCGGAGTGCTGTTCGCGCCGCGTTCCAGTATCTTGAGGACCGTCCGGGTTTTACTCGGATGTGGCTTTCGGAGGCATGGAAGGGTGCGGATGGTTGGACTGAGGCGATGAGCGATAACCGTCTGAATCTTCTGGATTTTTTGGAGGAGATGACGGAGGCTGTGGCTCGCCGCTATACGGTTGATACCGCTCAGAATCCTCGTGCGATTGCGATCTCTATGTTCGGCGCGATTTACATGTTTGCTATGGATCGTGAAGTGCATCAGGCGGAGCGCAATGCTGAGGATGCAACGCGTGCTGTCATGCTGGTTGTAGATGGGTATATCCGTCATTAGGCGGACCTGTTAGGGTCTGTAGACGTAGCCGGGACTTCGGTGTCGGGTGTCGAAAAGGGCACGGTGAAAGGGGCCGTGAAAGGGGCGACACCCGGCTGCCGCACGTGGTTTTTCTTGCTCTCCTGTTGGGGGTGTGCTATAGTTTTCCACTGTTGGTGGTGTGTCCGAGCGGCCGAAGGTGCATCACTCGAAATGATGTTTGGTGTAAAAGCCAACGGGGGTTCAAATCCCTCCACCACCGCACCAACGAAAACCCGTCGAGATTCGTCTCGGCGGGTTTTTGCATGTCCGGATTGTTTCGGATTGTTCTGGGGTGGTGCTGGCGGGTGCATTGGTGGGTGCGCTGGTGGGTTCTGCGCGGCGGTATTCGCCTAGTTTTATAGGGTGTGTGCCACTTCCGGGGCTTTGCCGGTGCTTGCTGATTCGGGGGTGGGTAAAATCGTATTATGCGTATTAAGATTCTTGACCACCCGCTGGTCTCTCACAAGATTAGTGTTCTGCGTGATAAGAGCACTCCGTCCCCGATTTTCCGTCAGCTGGTTGATGAGCTGGTGACCCTTCTGGCTTATGAGGCGACTCGCGAGATTCGTGTGGAAGAGGTTGAGGTTGTGACTCCGGTGGCGACTACTACCGGTGTTCGTATTGCTGATCCTAAGCCGCTGGTTGTTCCGATTCTGCGTGCTGGTCTGGGCATGCTGGAAGGTATGACTCGTATGGTTCCGACCGCTGAGGTGGGCTTCCTGGGTATGGCTCGTAATGAGGAGACCCTGGATATTGTGACGTATGCTGAGCGTCTGCCGGAGGACCTGACTGGTCGTCAGGTGTACCTGCTGGATCCGATGCTGGCTACCGGTGGCACTCTGATTGAGGCCATTAAGTTCCTGCGTGAGCGTGGTGCTGAGTCTGTGACTTGCGTGTGCCTGATTGCTGCTCCTGAGGGCATTGCTGCTCTGGAGAAGGGTATTGAGGGTATGGAGAATGTTGACCTGTTCCTGGCTGCTCGTGATGAGCGTCTGAACGAGAAGGCGTACATTATTCCGGGTCTGGGCGATGCTGGTGACCGCCTGTACGGTCTGGCTGAGTAGTTTTTCAGCGTTATTCACGTGATGTGAGTGGGGCGCCTCTGCATATGTTTAAGCATGTGCGGGGGCGCTTTGTTGTATCTGCTGGAGGCTGTGCGCAGGTTATATGGTGTGGTGTTGGGGGATGTGTGTCTAACGGTCTGCTGTCTTGGGTGTTTATGGTGTTGTTGGGCGCTTGTGTGGGTTTATGAAACACCCTTAATAGTATGTGATGAGGAACACTATAATGTTTTGAAGGGTTCAAAATATATTGAGCATATTCACAGCTTCACATGAAAATACAGGGTGGAACCAGTAAATAAAAGAAGCTATGAATATTTATAAGGGAAAAAAATACTGAAAGCTTCAGGTAGTCCCTGAAACCCTAAAACATGAGAGGGGGCATTGTACTCCTCTCGCCCATAAAGATGAATCCACTATGCTGAATCCGCTTGATTTATCCGTCAAATAGGAGAAATATTAAGTAAGAGGATTGAAGCTCGAACAGGTATTGGGGACTGTTTGACTCGGCGTCACTTCCGGCGCACCCCACACTACGTACGACAGGGATCCCGTACACAGACTTTGAGAGAAGGTTGAACCATGTCAGGCGCTGTACCTGGATATGTCCACATCTCCCAGCGCGGCCGCGCCGCTAAGCGCCAGGTCGTGCAGCCTCAGCGTCCCGCTGCGCAGGCCGCAACGTTGCGTCCGATGACTTTCTCAGCCGGTGACTCTGCCCATAAGCAGGCTCAGGAAAATGAGGCACGCGGCTTTGTGCTCTATGTGGGTTTGAATGAGGAACTTGCTGCAGCGAACGGCACCTCCCTGGTGCGTATCGTTCAAGATCTGCGCACTTATGCACACCACCTGGCTCCCGAGTCGGAGTCGTACGCCGCTGTGGCGTTGGCTCCGGTGAACGCTGAGGGTAGCGACCTTGAGGTGGTACGTAATGCGCTCGGCGACCCGACCGCAATGTACATGCACCCGGAGGCGAATGTCGCCCGCGAAGCAGAGACCACGAATAGCCACTCTTCGGGTGTGCTGATTGATTTGGCACGCCGCGAGGTGTTCCTGGATGGTGAGCCGCTCATGCTGACTTTCAAGGAGTTCGAGCTGCTGGCACACCTGGTGGAGAACTCTTCCCGCACCGTGGGTCGTGAGGAGCTGCTGAAGGCGCTGTGGAGCTCCGGTGACGAGCATCCGCATGAGCGTACAATTGACGTGCATATTCGTCGTCTGCGTTCGAAGCTGGGCCGCCTCTCGGGTACCGTGCGTACGGTGCGCGGTCAGGGTTACCGCTTCTTTGAGCACCCCGAGGTTGTTGTCTGGGCTGCTCCGGAATACTCGATTTAGCGTGTACAGAATTTAGCTTCTGTAGAGTGCACCCCGGTGTGCTGGCGTCATGCCGGTGCGCCGGGGTTTACTTGTGCCCGCCTGGGGGTGTTAGTGTGCGTGCTGTGGCGGCGTGCGGCACGATCCGGCGCCCTCTAGATAGAATGGGTGTATGGCTGAAAATTCTTCCAACACTGCATCTGGCTCGCACCGCAGCGGGGTCAAGCGTCTGATTATTATGCGCCATGCGGAGGCTGATTGGGGTCTGAATGATTTTGATCGTCCGCTGACGAAGCGCGGCCATGAGCAGGCTGCCGCTGCTGGCGCCTGGCTGGCGGCTCGCGGTTATATTCCGGAGCAGATTATGTCGTCATCGGCTTTGCGTACTCGTCAGACGACGACTTGGGTTTCGGATGGTTTGGGGGCGAAGGCGCCTACTGCTCATCTGGATGAGGGGCTGTATGAGGTGTCTGCGTCCCGCATTATTGCGCGCATTAACAGCGTTTCGGAGAATGTTCATTCTCTGATGGTGGTGTCGCATCTGCCCGGTGTGCAGGATGCCGCGCAGCATTTGATGAGCCCTGATTCTGACCCGAATGCGTCCATGGATGTGTATTACGGTTTCCCGCCCTCTTCTATTGCGGTGTTTGAGGTGCCGGGGGAGTGGGCTCTGCTTGATGGTGCGGATGCGCGCCTCGTGGACTTCAAGAGCTTCTAGACCAGGAGTTTCTAGACCAGGATTTTCTAGGCTTTGTACCTGGAAGAAATGGGTAAAGCAAAAGCCCCGTACCAGCCGGTACGGGGCTTTTTGTGGCGGAGACGGGGGGATTTGAACCCCCGGTCGAGTTTAACCCCGACCCTTCATTAGCAGTGAAGTCCATTCGGCCGCTCTGGCACGTCTCCACGGTGCGCTCGTGAGCGCATCCCTATAAGAATATAGGCTGTTTTGCGCTTGGTCAATTCGGCCCGTGCTTTGGAGATATCTCTGAGTATGTGTTGCTTTATAGGGCGGATTATGGATTGTGCGCTTTGAGGCTCATATACATTTTCGATAGACTGCTACTGTCCAACCGATAAATAGAGGGCGTCTCTGGCGTGTGATTTTTCCATGCAGCGTTGCCAGAGTCGTCTTATTTACTCAACGAAATGAGAAATCATGTCTGAAAACCCCAACAACCCCCAGCCCCAGTTCAACCAGGACCCCCAGTTTAGCCAGCAGGCACCCCAGTTCAATCAGCAGGTTCCTTACGGTGTGCCCGTTCAGACCCCTGAGCAGCAGGCTCAGGCGAAGAAGGCAAAGACCCTGTCGATTGTCTCTCTGGTGAGCGGTATTGTGAGCTTCTTTGTCCTCGGTTTCATCCTTGGTGCTGTAGCTATTGCGACCGGCCGCCTGGCTATGAATAACCCCGAGCTGAAGAACCGCGGTATGGCTATTGCCGGTACTGTTCTGGGTGTCGTCAGTATTATTTTGCTGGTCGCTCTGAAGATTTTTGTAAAGCAGTAAGATTGAAGCTACCTGCAGTAGCCTCATGATTTGAAGAAGCCCGCGAGCGCCCCGTGTGTTCGCGGGCTTCTGTGCGCCTCATCAGTTTTCTGGTCAGTGCATATATGCTGCGGATAGCTCCAGAATGACGAATCCGTTTGTGCCCACCTCAGCGATAGGTTAGGGTGAGTAAGGTTCAATACACACCATTCACACGAAAGAGGGACCACATGTCTCAGAACCCGCAGGACTCTAACTCCTACGACTACAACCCGGAATACGGCAACCTGAACGAGCAGAACGCTCAGAACGGTCAGCAGCAGTACCAGCAGCCTGGTCAGTACGGTCAGCCCATGATGGTGCCCGTCGGCATTGTTCAGAAGACCCCCGAGCAGCTTGCTGGCGAGAAGGCTGGTCAGACCTCCATGGTGCTCGGCATTATTGGTCTGATCTGCAACTTCTTTGTTAGCTGGTGGCTGTTCGGTCTGCCCTCGCTGATCATGGGTGTTATCGGCATTATGAAGGCTAATGAGGCTGAGCGTTTTGGCACTGCAGCTTCGGGTGGTCGCATCATGGGCTGGATTAACGCAGCTTTTGGTGGCCTATTCTTGGTTGTAATCGGTGGTTTCCTGCTGCTGGGTCTTATCGGCGCGGCAGGTGCTGCTTCTTCCTCTTCCAACCACTTTACTGAGCTGGTCAGCACCCTGGCACTCTTCTAAAAGGTCTCGCCCTCCTAGAGGGTACATAAAAGCCCCGTTTCTCGTATTTGAACTGCGCCCCGAAACTTGGACGCATTAAATAATAGCCGCTATACGGCTTCCCTCAGGGCCTGAACCCGGTACTCTACCGGAGTCAGGCCCTTAAGCTTCACTTGACGCCTTACCGTATTCCAGTGCGTGATATAGGCATCAAGGTCAACCTTGAAACTCTCAAAGCTCTGCCAGTCCTGGCCACGAAAAAACTCGTCCTTCAGGTGTCCGAAGACTTGCTCAGTGGCGCCATTGTCGATGCAGTTTCCCTTGCGTGACATGCTCTGGATAAAACCATTCTCAGCGAGCGTACTAATGTAGGTCTCGTGCTGATACTGCCACCCCATATCCGAATGCAAAATCGGTTCAACCCCTGCAGGCTTGGCATCCATGAGTACCTGAAGCATCTCTTGCTGCTGGGCAAGATTAGGGAACATCGAGATAGAATGGGCGACAATCTCCTTGCTGGCAAAGTCATAAACCGGCGCGAGGTAGGCCTT
>NZ_KV811576.1:0-2033 GCF_001813145.1 Rothia sp. HMSC066G02
CGAGGAAGCTCGTTCACCGTCACATCAACTTCAACTTCCGGAAGCTAAATATATGGTTACTTTTCAGGCTTATGCCGTCCCTGTATCTTTTCAAGGTGAGTGCGCTGAGGTTCTCACGATGCGGTTCAAGCATCTAACTCAGACAAGTCAGATGTTTACTCGCTAAAGGTATTTATTCGTTTAATGATCTCATTTGTTGTCTGAACAATGAGTGTTCTTCTTAAGTTGATGTATTAGATATTTCAACTCACAACAAATGTAGAAAATTTATGTATCCCCAAGGATTATTGCCGTGACTATGATTTTTCGTAGCTCTCGTAGAGGTTTTATGAAGGGCGTGCTAGGCGTTGGTAGCGTCTTAGCTTTGAGCGCCTGCTCATCCACGCCAAAAACCAAAGATAATAACTCAAAAGAAACCCCTTCGGCAACAGCTAGCGCCTCCCCGAAGCATAATGCCTACGCAAAACCATTCCATGACGATTATGATTACCGCGAGGCAATCAACGATCCGAAAAATGTATTTAATATCGGCATATATGAACCAGCAACGGAAGCACATCCCGCATACGCTGCGCCGCCGCCATACTACAACAGCACATACGAGCGTAATATGACGGCTTCTTCCATGAATATCGCGGTCACTTATTATGCAAATTATCAGAACTATATGCTTCTATCCGGAGACTCGCGACGACTTCATCTTGAAAATATGTTAGGCGGATTGTTCTTCCCCACCATTCAAGAACTCTACGACAACGCTAGTGGCTGGGTCATTACCCCGAACCAGCGAATTCTTAATTTCAAGATTCTTGAACCTCAGCCCCGTATTGTGGATGAAGCAAATCACCTATGCGAAATTAACGTTCGATACGACCTGAAACCAGAGGCGAAAGTCTTTATCACGGCAGAGAAAAAGCTCTACCCGATTACTGATTTTGACACCCGCAACCTTGTTACAGGCGGTTCCATCTACGGAACTATGGTGTGCCGATTCTTAGATCCAAAGTGGGAAGTGAACTTTACCCCCACATATGGTCCTGTACAGGGGAACTAGAGGAAAGGAAGACCAATGAAGGAAAACAATAACACCCCTGCTCCCCAGGAATCCTCAACCGGTAATAACCCATCAGAGCCGAAGAAGAACCCCAAAATCTCTCGTCGTGCCCTGCTGTTGGGATCTGCTGTGGTAGGTACCGCTGCGGCATCAGGTCTGTACGTAGCTGGCTCGAACTGGAGAGCTTCGCTAAAAGAGCGAATCGCGCAAGAAGATACCGCGTGGGAGCGAAATCAGGCGCTCGCCGCCGCTGAACCTGCAACAATAATTGCAGAAGAAAGCTATAAGAATACTGCAGCAGGTCTATCTGGTCCGCTGGTATATACCGCATACCGAAAAGATGGAGTCTACGTTCCCGCAACCCGTGAGAGCCCCGCGCAGAATGTACCCTACCCGGTTATCCGCGAGAAGATGAATACATACGATATTTCAGGTATGTACTTATTCTTTGCCTACTATAATGCCGCCAAGAACTACGGGTATTTGACCGGTGATCTTGAGCCCCTAGCAAAGATAGTTGACCCCGAAAAAGTTATCTTTTCTAATGTGTACGAATTTATCACCAATAACCAGGGGTGGATTGTTTCGGATCAAGAAATCGAATCGTATATGGTGGAAACTCACGGATACGGTAGCCGAGAGATTCAGGGACGAAAAATATACAAGCTTCAGACGGAATTGTCGATATATGGAGACGCCTATTTTGTGTACCGCGATACCGGTGAAGTGAAGTATTTTCGGGATATGTTTCATACTGACCGCCACCCGACTATAGATTTCTACGGCGAGTTTTTGGACGGACGCTGGGTAAGCGTTGACGAAAATCTGCAAGGTGACCTTTTGTTGCCCAAGGGTGTTTCTGTTGCTGGATACACGAAATAGATTCGTGAATTCAAAATAGCATTAGGTAATAAGAGATATATTTTAGGAAGGAGAGGAAATGACTATCGACCCGGAGTGGACTAAAAAATTCTTCAAC
>NZ_KV811577.1:0-1793 GCF_001813145.1 Rothia sp. HMSC066G02
AAAAGGTTAGGCCACCGGCTTTGGGTGTTACCAACTTTCGTGACTTGACGGGCGGTGTGTACAAGGCCCGGGAACGTATTCACCGCAGCGTTGCTGATCTGCGATTACTAGCGACTCCGACTTCATGGGGTCGAGTTGCAGACCCCAATCCGAACTGAGACCGGCTTTTAGGGATTAGCTCCACCTCACAGTATCGCAACCCTCTGTACCGGCCATTGTAGCATGCGTGAAGCCCAAGACATAAGGGGCATGATGATTTGACGTCATCCCCACCTTCCTCCGAGTTGACCCCGGCAGTCTCCTATGAGTCCCCACCATAACGTGCTGGCAACATAGAACGAGGGTTGCGCTCGTTGCGGGACTTAACCCAACATCTCACGACACGAGCTGACGACAACCATGCACCACCTGTATACCAGCCCCGAAGGGAAACACCATCTCTGATGCGGTCCAGTATATGTCAAGCCTTGGTAAGGTTCTTCGCGTTGCATCGAATTAATCCGCATGCTCCGCCGCTTGTGCGGGCCCCCGTCAATTTCTTTGAGTTTTAGCCTTGCGGCCGTACTCCCCAGGCGGGGCACTTAATGCGTTAGCTACGGCGCGGAAAACGTGGAATGTCCCCCACACCTAGTGCCCAACGTTTACGGCATGGACTACCAGGGTATCTAATCCTGTTCGCTCCCCATGCTTTCGCTTCTCAGCGTCAGTTACAGCCCAGAGACCTGCCTTCGCCATCGGTGTTCCTCCTGATATCTGCGCATTCCACCGCTACACCAGGAATTCCAGTCTCCCCTACTGCACTCTAGTCTGCCCGTACCCACTGCAATACACGGGGTTAAGCCCCGGCCTTTCACAGCAGACGCGACAAACCGCCTACAAGCTCTTTACGCCCAATAATTCCGGACAACGCTCGCGCCCTACGTATTACCGCGGCTGCTGGCACGTAGTTAGCCGGCGCTTTCTCTGCAGGTACCGTCAATCTCTCTTCTTCCCTGCTAACAGAGGTTTACAACCCGAAGGCCGTCATCCCTCACGCGGCGTCGCTGCATCAGGCTTGCGCCCATTGTGCAATATTCCCCACTGCTGCCTCCCGTAGGAGTCTGGGCCGTGTCTCAGTCCCAGTGTGGCCGGTCACCCTCTCAGGCCGGCTACCCGTCGTCGCCTTGGTGAGCCGTTACCTCACCAACAAGCTGATAGGCCGTGAGCCCATCTATAACCACTACATAACGCTTTCCACCAACACCCCATGCGGAGATTGGTCGTATCCGGTATTAGACCCAGTTTCCCGGGCTTATCCCAGAGTTAAAGGTAGGTTACTCACGTATTACTCACCCGTTCGCCACTAATCCACCTAGCAAGCTAGGCTTCATCGTTCGACTTGCATGTGTTAAGCACGCCGCCAGCGTTCGTCCTGAGCCAGAATCAAACTCTCCGTTGAAAAAATAGAAAAGCTTGATAATCTGATCTCAAACAGCGAATCACACACGGGGGTGCGTGACTCAAGCTGACTAAATTTGAAACCATTTGATGATTATCAAATATCAATAAATATTTGGTATTAGTTTCAGTTTCCATCACCATTCGGTGATTTTATTGAACAAAGCACACTATTGAGTTCTCAAGCAACACACCGATTCAACACCTCAACTTACTCTTTCGAGAAGTCTTACCATTGAACGGTCATTCATGTTATTTTCATTGTTACCGCGTTCCCGCGGCAACTCAATCAACTATACCAGCGTCTTGTTTGCCATGCAAATCCGTTTTCCGTGATTCACACCACAAAGTTTCTT
>NZ_KV811578.1:0-80971 GCF_001813145.1 Rothia sp. HMSC066G02
TCCGGCAAGGGCGCTACGGTGGGTGCGTCGGTGGGGTTCACGCCCACGGTTGCTTCCGGCAGAGGAGCCACCGTCGGAGCATAGGTCGGAACCGCAGACACCACGGGCTCCTGCGCGAAAAGCTCAAGAGGCTTCTGAGCATCAAACGAGCCGTACTCAGCACCCTGAACGCCAGCCGCCATAGTGCCCGCAATGTACTTGTGAGAGGTATTCAGCGTCGCCGCAACATCCGCCGGGACCTTCACCTCCGTCTCAAAAGCACCGTTGTGAATCTGCGAAGCAGGTACGGTCACCTCAGCCACGAAGCGCATACCCGTCTGAGGAAAACGACCGGGAACCCACACATTCGTATCAGACACCACCACGCGCACACCGTGCGGGGTCGCCTCACCCGTGTAGCCGGTACCGCGCACCTTCAACACAGTCTCACCCTTGGTGTTCAGACGCGGCGAATCCACGTACAGAACCGGTGCGGCGCTATCCTTCACAACGTCCATGCGCAGAACCTGACCGCCACCGTAACCATCAACGATGATATTAGCGACGAAGCTGTAGTTCTTCGCCGGGTCAATCAGGCTACCGGGAACGTAATGGGTCGCAGTCGCCGTGCCGTCCTTGAACGGGCCCTCAACGCGCACCGTCTGAATCGGGTTCAGAAACGGGAAACCCCTATGGTTTGCCTCGTGCAATGCCGGGGCGAAAGCGGTAGTTTTCGCGGGCAGTTTCGACGCCTTGAACGTAATCTTGTTCAGACGCAGGGCGGTCTTCAACTTACGAGTATTGGTCTCAACCTTGTAGTTGTAGACCGTAATAACCGGTGGGTTATCCGGATTCGGGGTATTCGCTGCCGCAACAGAAGGCAGAGCGCACAAGCTCAAGGAAGCGGCAAGAAGAACAGAAGCGCCGGCGCTACCGTAGCGGCGGGAACGAGAAGAGTTAGCCATCATGAAGTTCCTTCTACATGGGTGATTGAGTGATCCGCACTCTTCCTGTATCGCGCCAAGTCGAGTGCGTATACGGTACCGCGACATCGCGGTTAATTACACCGTAACACGCACCTAAACGCATAAACCGGACATAAGATAACTCGCCGAAATATTACGTAAAACCAATGCCTACAGGGCGCACAATAGGGCGGATGAATAAGACAAACACGCACAGCGCCGGGTGGAGGATACGGAAATGCTAGGGTAGAAAGATGCCCACGCAGAAGAACCCGCAGAACCGAGTAGAAGCAGCCCAGCCCTCCCCGCCCGCCGAACCCAACGCTACTGAGCACAGCGCTACTGAGCACAGCGCCATCGACAGCACGCACCGCGTCGTGAACGTATGCGCCGTAGCAATCCGCAACCGGGACGGGCTCGTACTCACCGTGCGCAAACAAGGAAGCGACGGGTTCATGATGCCCGGCGGCAAACCCGAACCGGGGGAGACCCCGCTACAGACCGCCTGCCGCGAAGTGAACGAAGAAATCGGGCTCACCCCCGACCCCGCCCGGATGCACCACCGCGGACTCCTGGAAGCGGCGGCACTGAACGAGGCAGGCTTTACGGTACGCGCCGAAACCTACGAATACGCACCCACCGACGAACAACACGAGCTATTGGCTTCACTGGTGCCGCAGGCAGAAATCGCTGAGCTGCGCTGGGTCAACCCCGCCATGAGCAGCCCCTTCGATTCTGCATCGCAGGCACCGCTGAATACCGAGCAGATTTTCCCGCTGCTGGCACGCACCCCGCTACCGTAACCCCCGCCCCTGACGTGCCCCCTGAACCGGCGGGTGGCACACATGAGGTACACAGGTGCATCCGGTACCCTCAACATAGCAGCATCTATCACGGGTAGAACGCATAGAGGCGCTCCACCCCGGAAACCCCCATACACCCCAAGGAGAACCATGAAGAAGACTGACTACAACCTCGCCGTCTACTGCGGGGCACGCTCCGGCAACGACCCGCTCTTCACCACCCGCGCCCAGGAGCTCGGCACCCTCTGCGCCCAGAACAATATTGGCGTGGTGTACGGCGGCGGCCGCACCGGCCTCATGGGCACCGTTGCGGGCGCAACCCTGGACGCCGGCGGCGTAGTTTACGGCGTGGTCACCCACAAGCTGGTTGGCCTGGAGGGCGTGTACCCCGGCCAGACCACCCTCGACATTGTGGACACCATGCACCAGCGCAAAATCGCCATGATTGACAAGGCTGACGCGTTTGTCGCCATGCCCGGCGGCCCTGGCACCCTCGAAGAGTTCTTTGAAGTTTTCAGCTGGCAGTTCCTCGATATTCACTCCAAGCCGGTCGCGCTGCTGAACGTCAACGGCTACTGGGACAAGCTCATCGACGCCATGCACTACATGGCGTCCACCGGCCTGCTCAACGAACGCTACCTGGACGAGCTCATCATCGTCACCACCCCCGAAGAGCTGCTGGAGGCGCTCGCCAAGGACCTGGAGCGCCGCGCCGCCGAAAAGAACGCCGCCGAAAAGAACACTGCCGAATAAAACCAACACTGCATAAAACCAACGCAGAAAACGAGAACGACTATGGCAACCACCCCCAACCAGGCACGCACCCTGTTGCTGACCTTCTTCGGCCCGTTTCCCGGCGTGCCCGTGAACCCCACCGTAGCGCTCGCCGAAGGCGCTCAGCGTCTGCTGGCCCGGATGCGCCCGGATTTGACCGTCATCACCCGCGAGCTGCCCGTCAGTTACGACGGTTCCAGCACCGCCCTGCGCACCGCCCTGCAACAGGTGCAGCCCGACGCGCTCATCAGCTTGGGCGTGGCGGTTGGCCGCGACGTGGTCAGCCTGGAGCAGGTCGCTATCAACCTGGATTCTGCCGGTATTGAAGATAACGACGGCGACAAGCGCTGCGATGAGCCGATCGCCCCCGGCGGTCAGGAGGCGTACTTCTCCTCCCTACCGGTGCGTGCCAGCTTTGAGCGCCTGCGTGCGGCGGGGGAGCCGGTCGAGATTTCGTACACCGCCGGAACCTACGTGTGCAACCACGTGTTCTACGAGGGCCAGCGCATCAGCCGTGAACTGGGCTTGAGCATCCCCGCAGGATTCGTGCACGTGCCCGCAACCTGCGCCGACGGTGCAGAGGCCACCGAAGGCGCCGGCATGACCGCTCACCGTGACGCCGGTGGCGTAGTACGTGACGAGCAGGGCATCCCGCAGCTACCCGAATCCACCGTGGTGCGCATTATTGCTGAGGTTGCCTCCGACACCCTGCCCGCCGTGAACTAGCAGCACGGTACTGAGCTAGAACCCCTATAACAAAACCGCCGGATAGCCTCCCTAACTGGGAGCCTATCCGGCGGTTTTGCATCCTATACCCGCAGGCTATAAAACCCTCGGGGATAGGTTCGAACTACTACTTGGTGCGGTTCTTCAGGTAGTAGTCAATCAGCGAAGCAGTCGAAGAATCCTGACGAGCCAGAACCTCGCGGTCACCCTCAATAGCGGGAACCAGGTCCAGCGCCAGCTTCTTACCGAGCTCAACACCCCACTGGTCGAAGGAGTCAATGCCCCAAACAACACCCTGAACGAAGGTGATGTGCTCGTACAGGGCAATCAGGGAGCCCAGAACGCGCGGGGTCAGGCGCGGTGCCATGATGGAGGTGGAGGGGCGGTTGCCGCTGAAGATACGTGCGTTGACCACGTGCTCCGCGGTGCCCTCTGCGCGAACCTCTTCCTCGGTCTTGCCGAACGCCAGAGCCTGAGACTGTGCGAAGAAGTTAGCCAGGAACAGCTCGTGAACGTCCTGCTCGCCGTCCTTGGTCGGGTGGACCGGGTTGGCGAAGGCCAGGAAGTCCGCGGGAATCAGGCGGGTGCCCTGGTGAATCAGCTGGTAGAAGGCGTGCTGGCCGTTGGTGCCGGGCTCGCCCCAGAACACTTCACCGGTTGCGTAGTTGACGAAGGAACCGTCGGCGCGCACGGACTTGCCGTTGGACTCCATGGTCAGCTGCTGCAGGTATGCGGGGAAGCGGTGCAGGTACTGGTCGTAGGGCAGAACCGCGTGGGTCTCAGCACCGAGGAAGTTCACGTTCCAGATGTTCAGCAGACCCATCAGAACGGGGACGTTCTTCTCGAAGGGAGCGGTGCGGAAGTGCTCATCCATAGCGTGGAAGCCGGCGAGGAAGTCAGCGAAGACCTTCGGGCCCAGCACGATAGCCAGGGAGGTACCGATAGCGGAGTCTACGGAGTAGCGGCCGCCAACCCAGTCCCAGAAGCCGAAAGCGTTCTCGGGGTCAATGCCGAATGCTGCAACCTTGTCGAGCGCGGTGGAGACAGCCACGAAGTGCTTTGCCACAGCCTCGGATGCTTCCTTGCCTTCCAGAGCGCCAGCCTCAGCCAGTGCGGACAGCAGCCACTCGCGTGCCACGCGCGCGTTGGTGAGGGTCTCGAGGGTGCCGAAGGTCTTGGATGCGACGATGAACAGGGTGGTCTCGGGATCCAGGCCGGAGACCTTCTCAGCCACGTCGGTGGGGTCAATGTTGGAGATGAAGCGTGCGGTGATGCCTGCATCAGCGTAGGGCTTGAGAGCCTCGTACACCATGACCGGGCCCAGGTCGGAGCCACCGATACCGATGTTCACAACGGTCTCGATGCGCTTGCCGGTGATACCGGTCCACTCGCCGTTGCGCACGCGCTCAGCGAATGCGTAGATCTTCTTCAGCACGGCGTGAACGTCTGCGTCTACGTCCTGGCCGTCAACGGTCAGCGCGGGGGTGTAACCCTCGGGGCGGCGCAGTGCGGTGTGCAGTACGGCGCGGTCCTCGGTGACGTTAATGTGCTCGCCAGAGAACATTGCCTCGCGAGCCTGCTCCAGCTTGACCTCTTCAGCGAGCTTGACCAGCAGCTCGACGGTTTCGGGGGTAATCAGGTTCTTGGACAGGTCGACGTGCAGTTCGTCGGCGGTGAAGCTGAGCATCTGCGCGCGTTCCGGGTCAGCGGCAAACCATTCGCGCAGGTTCGGAGTGAGGGACTTGTGGTGAGCAGACAGAGCGGACCATGCGGAGGTGGTCGTAGGGTCAATAGAAGTAGTCATGGTTCCATTCTCTTATTTTCGGGTGCCTCTGTCATCTCTTTCGAAGGTGATATGGAACGATACGGCGAAAAAATCGAAACCTGGCACTGCTGTGAGCGGCACAGAAAAGAAGTGAGCAATTCGAAGAAATCGAAGATGGTGACATGCCTTGTCGGGTGTGTATCCACCGGCAGAGGGAATGAGCCGCAGAGGGACTGGGAGAAAGCCCACAATCTTTGAAGTTTCACTTTAAAGAACATTAGACTATATAGTTCAAAGAATCTTAGACCAGGGCTCAAAGTATCTGGGGTCATGAAACACCCCAAGAAATATCCACTAGATGCTCATATACAGCGTTCTACCCGGTACGACTTTTGGGGTAGAGGCTAAGCCTTTAACACTCAGGACAACCAAACATGGCATTTAATCTTTTCAAGGGGATTCGTGTGTCCAAAACCGACCAGAATCCTCCCTACGAATCTTTCCTGGAAAGTCGCGGCTTCCGCCCTGAAATCCAGGGTCTTCGTGCGTTCGCAGTACTGCTTGTCGTGATCTACCATGTGTGGGTGGGTAAGGTGTCCGGCGGAGTGGATGTCTTTCTCTTCATTTCCGCATTCCTGCTTTCGCTTTCCTTCATGCGGAAAATCAATGAGGGTAAGCCCCTCAAGCTCCTGAACTACTGGACCCACGTGTTCACCCGTCTGCTGCCCGCAGCGTCGGTCGTGATTCTGCTGACCCTCGCCGGTAGCTTCCTGGTGCTCTCGCCGACCATCTGGAGCGCACGTGCCGTGGACGCGCAGGCGTCCCTGTTCTACTGGCAGAACTGGAACCTGGCGAATAACTCGGTGAATTACTTTGCCTCTAACACCGGCGGCAAGTCGCCCTTCCTGCACTTCTGGTCCCTGTCCATTCAGGGTCAGATCTTCCTGCTGTGGCCGGTGCTCTTCGCAATCGCCGCTCTGCTGGTGAAGAAGACTCGTATCAAGCCGGTACCCGCTGCCGTGCTGGTCTTCGGCCTAGTCTTCTGCGCATCCTTCGCGTTCTCCGTCTGGGAGACCAAGAACTTCGCGGCATACGCCTACTTTGACACCCGCACCCGCCTCTGGGAGTTCGCGGTCGGTACCCTGCTCGCCATCATGACCCTCAAGTGGAAGCCCGCGCACATGGGCACCCGCGTGGCCATGGGCTGGATCGGTATCATCGGTCTGATTACCTGCGGTGCCGTGCTGCCCGTGGAGAAGGCATTCCCCGGCTTCCTGGCGCTGTGGCCGATTCTCTCCGGCGCGCTGCTCATTATTGCCGGCCGCACCGACCACAAGTTCGCAATTGACCGCCTGCTGGTGTCCAAGCCGCTGCTGAACCTGGGCAACATTTCCTACGCCCTGTACCTGGTGCACTGGCCCATGCTCGTGCTGTACAGCGCCGCCGTGGGTAAGCCGCGCGTCTCCTTCCTCGAAGGCACCGTACTGATTGCTGCATCGATTGGCCTGGCGTGGGTTCTGAACCGCTTCGTGGAGAAGCCCCTGCGCTCGGCATCCGATAACTTCCTACCGGCACTCGCCTCCAAGCTGAAGTTCAAGCGCCCCGTGACCTCCTACGCAGCGTGGGCTGGCAATATTGCGTTCGTCGCAGCAATTCTTGCCCTGGTCGCACCGACCGTGCTCGGTACCCGCGCACTGGCTGAGCAGCGTGACGCGCAGGTCATCAGCAATGCGATGGCTAGCGTCCAGAATGATGTCGACACCTACCCCGGTGCGCGTGCGCTCTCACCCGATAAGGAACTCGTTGAGGCTGATCCTATACCGAAGAATGCGACTATTACTAGTCTATTCGTCCCCTGGGATACCGGCTGTAAGGGCTCTTATGTTCTGATTAATGAACAATTGGACATTAGCTGCGGCTATACGAAGAACGCTTCCGATGATGCGCCTCTCTTCGCCGTGGTGGGCAGCTCTCATGCCCTGCAGAAGACAGAAGCTCTGAAAGGCATTTCTAAGCAGGTGGGTGCTAATCAGCTGAACCTGTTGCTAACCGGCTGCCCGTATCCTTTCACCCAGCCTGCGAATACGGTGAATGGGTTCATGAAGCGTTGCATCCCGTTCAGTGAGAATGCGACCGCTGAAATTCTGGCGGCCAAGCCCTCTACTGTATTTATTATTTCGACCACCACAGCAGCAACCGCTGAGGGCGAAACCGTAGACCCCGGTCTAGACGAGACTTTGCGCAAGCTAACCGACGCAGGTATTCAGGTTATTGGTATTCGCGATAACCCGCGTTTCGCCTCTGACATGTACATGTGTGCTATGAAAGCGAAGAATATCGATGACTGCTCTGAACCGGTGGAAGCAAAGTACGGTGATGATCCTGCCGCCCCGATTTTCGCCAAGTACGCTGATCGTGGCGCCTACCAGATCGATCTGAAGGATGTGTACTGCCCCGACGGCAAGTGCTCCGTGATTCAGGGCAACGTCTACATGTACGCTGACTCGAACCACCTGACGAATGTCTATGAGGCAACCCTGACCGATATTATCTACGAGCGTGCCCTTGCCGCTGGTTGGGACCCGAAGGGAACCACCGCAAAGTAACGCACCTGATAAGATTGTGAAGAGTGCAGTGCCCCCTTCCGTTGCGTGCGGGAGGGGGCTTTGCTGTGCTTTGTCGGCTTTTCTACACCTCGTGGACTGTTGGGTAACGAGGGTAGTTTAGTTGGGAGGGGAGTCGGCTTTTGGTTTTGCCAGGCAAACGGTTGCCACGCGCGCGGGCTGTTTGAACGGAATGGAGGTGAGCGGAGTAGAGTAAAACCTATGACTTCTTCACCTGAACACACGCCCGCTGACACTCACGCACCGCGCTACCTGCTCATTTCCCGCGAAGGGGAAACCCTCCTCAACAATGACGGAACCCTGCACTACCTGACCGGTAACGATGCTGCCGAGCCGCTGACCGAAGAGGCCATCCTTGCGCGTAGCGTGATTCGCCCCGCCGCCTACGGTGCCGACGCCCAGAAGGATAGTGAAGCAGAGGTGCACGTGCTCTACTGCGAGGACGAAACCCTCGCGCAGGTCGCTACCGACCTGAATAACCCTCGGGTGCGCGCCTCCGCCAGTGGTTTCCGCTACTACCCGGTCCACGAGGATCCGGAAGGCCGCGCCCACTACGCCACCGCCCTGGCACGCCGCGACTACCTCATCGACATGCGCTACTCCGCATACAGCGGCGAGGAGGCGCCCCTCGGTTCTAAGGGTATCCGCCGCACCGCCTCCGGCGAGATGGTATTCCCCCGCATCGAACCCGCCGTCATGGCGCTGGTGACCAGCCGCGACGGCGAGCGCGTACTGCTGGCGAATAACCGCCAGTGGCACCCCAACCGCTTCGCCCTCATTGCCGGTTTCGTTGACCCTGGCGAGAACCTCGAAGAGGCAATCGCCCGCGAAGTCTACGAAGAAACCGGCCTGCACGCCCTCAGCACCGAGTACCGTATGAGCGATGTGTGGCCTTTCCCGCGTTCGCTCATGATTTGCTACCGGGTGCGCGTGGATGAGAACGAAACCATCATCCACCACGACGGTGAGATTCGTGCCGCACGCTGGTTCACCGCCGCTGAGCTGCGTGAGGCGATTGCTATTTCGGAGGAACGTGGCAACAGTGACGAGGATGACCCCGCCAAGCTGGAGCTGCCCGGCACGAACGCCGTCGCTCGCCGCATGATTGATGAGTGGCTCGCAGAAAAGCCCTAGTGATACACTGGTAGCTAAGCCCAACGGAGGGGGGTCCGTTTTGGCGTGCCCGGAAACGTTCTCATCGCAGAGCGGGTCCATCGGCAAACACCCAAACCGGCAACGACCACCAGATACCTATCTGTGGGTACTGCCCTGTGACCCCCTGCGCTGTCTAGAGCGCACCCGTTGGCAAGACTATCCCCTAGATTTAAGCGAGAAACTTAACGCATGTCTGAAAACACCGCTTCGCGCCCCGACCTTCGCAATGTGGCTATCGTGGCACACGTTGACCACGGCAAGACCACCATCGTCGACGCGATGCTGCAGCAGACCCACGCCTTCTCTGCCCACGCAGATGTTGAAGACCGAGTCATGGACTCCGGCGACCTCGAAAAGGAAAAGGGCATCACCATTCTGGCGAAGAACACCACCGTGTTCTACAACGGCCCTTCCGCCAACGGTGAGACCATCACCATTAACGTTATTGACACCCCCGGCCACGCCGACTTCGGTGGCGAGGTGGAGCGCGGCCTGTCCATGGTTGACGGCGTTGTGCTGCTCGTGGACGCATCCGAAGGTCCGCTGCCCCAGACCCGCTTCGTGCTGCGTAAGGCACTGGCTGCTAAGCTGCCCGTGATCCTCGTGGTGAACAAGGTGGACCGCCCCGACTCCCGTATCGACGAGGTCGTTGGCGAGTCCATGGACCTGCTGCTTGGCCTGGCATCCGACCTGGCGGACGAGGTTCCCGACCTGGACCTGGACGCTGTGCTGAACGTTCCGGTGGTGTACGCATCCGGTAAGGCTGGTGCTGCATCCCTGAACCAGCCCGCAGACGGCCAGCTGCCCGACAACGACGACCTTGAGCCGCTGTTCAAGACCATCATCGAGCACGTGCCCGCCCCCACCTACAACCCGGACGAGGTTCTGCAGGCACACGTGACCAACCTGGACTCCTCCCCGTTCCTGGGTCGTCTGGCACTGGTCCGTATCTTCAACGGCACCCTGAAGAAGGGCCAGACCGTTGCGTGGGCACGTCACGACGGTGAAATCAAGAACGTCCGCATCTCCGAGCTGCTGGCGACTAAGGCTCTCGAGCGCGTTCCCGCAGAGTCCGCTGGTCCCGGCGAGATCGTCGCAGTGGCTGGTATCGAGGACATCACCATTGGTGAAACCCTCACCGACGCTGAGAACCCCAAGCCCCTGCCGCTGATTAAGGTGGACGATCCCGCGATCTCCATGACCATCGGTATTAACACCTCCCCGCTGGCTGGCCGAGTCAAGGGCGCAAAGGTCACCGCACGTCAGGTGAAGGACCGCCTGGACCGCGAGCTGATCGGTAACGTGTCCATCAAGGTTCTGCCCACCCAGCGTCCGGACGCGTGGGAGGTTCAGGGTCGTGGCGAGCTCGCCCTGGCTATCCTCGTGGAGCAGATGCGCCGCGAAGGCTTCGAACTGACCGTGGGTAAGCCCCAGGTGGTTACCAAGACCATCGACGGCAAGGTCTACGAGCCCATGGAGCACATGATCATTGACGTGCCCGAGGAACACCTGGGTGCTGTCACCCAGCTGATGGCTGCACGTAAGGGCCGCATGGAGAACATGTCGAACCACGGTACCGGTTGGGTCCGTATGGAGTTCGCTGTTCCCGCACGTGGTCTGATTGGTTTCCGTACTCAGTTCCTGACTGAGACCCGCGGTGCCGGTATTTCTTCCTCCTACTCGATTGAGCACGAGCCGTGGGCTGGCGACATTGAGTACCGCACCAACGGTTCGCTGATCGCTGACCGTGCCGGCGTGGTGACCCCCTACGCGATGATCAACCTGCAGGAGCGTGGCACCTTCTTCGTGGAGCCCACCTCTGAGGTGTACGAGGGCATGATCGTTGGTATGAACTCCCGTGCAGACGACATGGAAGTTAACATCACCAAGGAAAAGAAGCTGACCAACATGCGTTCTTCGACCGCGGACAACTTCGAAAACCTGACCCCGCCGAAGAAGCTGACCCTGGAAGAGTGCCTGGAGTTCGCTCGTGAAGACGAGTGCGTTGAGGTGACCCCCGAGGCGATTCGTATCCGCAAGGTTATCCTGGATTCCAACGAGCGTGTCCGCGAGTTCCGCCGCCGCGCCCGTGCGAACGACTAATACTGCCGAAGTTACTTCCTAGTGGTTGTAACTGTCGCATAGAGCCGCCGCTACCTTCTGTATGGAAGGTGGCGGCGGTTCTGTTTAACCCTCGAACGCCTTCGGAAAATATCGGCGGGGGAGAGGTATGGGGGCGGAATTGTGCTTCTGCGCGCTGCCTAAAACCGCCTCCGAAAAGCCCGAACACCCCGCGCTGTGCATGCGAGTGTGTAAGATAAAATAATGCGCCTGCACGGTGGTGGCACCCGTCAGCTACTCAACGTCTGCTACTCAACGATGTAAATTGCCGGCGCGCTTTGACCGTCTAAGAAACCCAACCCTGCGTATGAGAGGGAAAGCCTGTGTCTGAAACCGAGAACACTCAGCCTGATTCTGCGACCCCTAGCTATCCCACGCAGGGTGAGCGCATCGCCCCCGGATCGCGCCGTGACCTGCTGCCGAATAACTACGATGCGAAGAAGGCACGCATCCTGTTTGTGCATGCACACCCGGACGACGAAACCTCCTCGACCGGCGCAACCATGGCGTACTATGCGCAGAAGGGCGCGGAGGTGTACCTGCTGACCGCTACCCGCGGCGAGCTGGGCGAGGTCATCCCCGAGGAGCTACATCACCTGGAGGTCGGTAAGCCCGGCTGCCGTGATAACGGTGAGGCGTTGGGCGAGTATCGCACCGGTGAGCTTGCCGGCGCTATCAAGGCGCTGGGCGTGAAGAAGCAGTTCTTCCTGGGGCAGGAACCCGCCGTTGCGGAGGGCACGTTGCCGCTATACCGTGACTCCGGCATGGCGTGGGGCCCGGAGGGTAAGCCCGTCGCCAACCCGGTGGCGGCGGCTGATTCGTTGACCGCGCAGCCGCTGGAACCGCAGGCTCAGGCGCTGGTTGCCGCTATCCGCGCCCTCACCCCGGATGTTCTGGTCACCTACGATTCGGACGGCGGCTACGGCCACCCCGACCACGTGCGCGTGTACGAGATCGTGCACCGCGCCCTGCAGATTCTTGAAGATGACGAGGACCGCCCGATTCTCACCTGGGGCATTGAGGGGGAGTTCGATACGGCGGATCAGCGTCTGCAAGCTGCTATTTACGGTGATGGCACCGCCAAGCGTAAGGCAATGGAGGCGCACCGCACCCAGATCACGGTGGTGGACGAGAAGACTTTTGAGTACTCGAATAAGGTGCCGCAGAAGATTTCTGCCGTGGAGACTTTCCGTGTGCTCGACGGTGACCCGACCGCGACCGTGCACCCGAAGCCGCAGGAGGCTGGTCTGGTGGCGGGCGTTCTGACCGGCTCGATTCTGGGCATTTTTGCCGGTATCGCCGGCTCGATTTACCATGCCTGGGTCGTGTACGCGGGCGATACCGCCCTACCGCTGGGCCTGCTGGTGGCGTACCTGACGGTTTTCTTTACCGCCCTGTGGTGCGCCCTGTCGTTGCGTCGCGGCTACGCGGCGGCGGTCGTGGCTGTTGCAGTGTTCGTGACCGTGTACGTGCTCGGTTACGGTCGCCCCGATTCGCCGTTTGTTCTGGTGAACCCGGGCCATTCGGCGATTGGCTTCTACGGTGCCCTGTGGTGGTTCGGCGCCCCGGTCGCGGCGATGCTGGGCATGCTCGTGTACACGCGCGCTCGCGTGAAGGACGCGCAGTATTTCTCGCCGCGTGCGGCGCATCAGCGTGCGCGCGCTAAGAAGTAGCTTGAAGGCTATTACTATGTCATAACGTGGGGGAGGGGCGTTCCGGTTAGCAGGGACGCCCCTCCTGCTGTTTTTGGGCGCTGCACCGCTGCTGTCTTCTGCACCCGCCGGATAGAGGCTCAGGTAGAGGACAATAGGGAAGAAAATTTATGCGTTATTCGGTGAATTTAGCGGAGGTGGAAATAATGGCAACTTCATCAAAAAATTCATGTGACGAAGATTTCATTTTTGGCTTAATCTATTTTTAAAAGCCAGCCGACTAGTCGTAATGCAAATAAATACCAGGTCAGCCTAGCCTAAAAAATACCCCCACAAACCCAATGACCCACTGTCTGATACACCACGAAAATACTGTTAAACAGTCAGCGCGCGATAGACTATACACAGACTTCCCCGCCGGGTACCAACCACTCGGCGGTTTACTCTGTAGATTCTGCCCTGCAGCAGACGACCCGCAGAACGGCGGGCACGGGGCGAACAGCTTCTAGAAAGGCACACCAATGACCTACGTAATCGCGCTTCCCTGCGTGGATGTCAAAGACCGCGCATGCGTTGAAGAATGCCCCGTCGACTGCATCTACGAAGGCGAACGCACCCTGTACATCCACCCGGATGAGTGCGTGGACTGCGGCGCCTGCGAGCCCGTCTGCCCCGTAGAAGCAATCTACTACGAAGACGACGTCCCCGAAGAGTGGAGCGAATACGTCAGCGCCAACGCAGACTTCTTCGACGACCTGGGTTCCCCCGGCGGCGCAGCAAAGCTCGGCCCCACAGGCAAGGACGTGCCCTTCATCGCGGCGCTGCCCCCTCGTGGCGAGTAATCCCTGCGGCGAGTAATTACGGTATAACCGCATAGACTGACCGCACCCGCTAACGGGTGCCAAGAGCCTCCATCACAGCACCCGGTGCCCACGCACCGTCTAGGCGCTGGAATGGAGGCTCTTGCTGTAGGCACGCCAGCGCACGGACGCTAGACTAAAATGACGAAAACTATTCCCAAGCAACCAGGTGACACAATGACTTACGGCCTGAACCTGCCCGAATACCCCTGGGAGGCGCTCGCCCCCTACCGCGCAACCGCGGCCGCCCACCCGGACGGCCCGGTGGACCTGTCCATCGGCACCCCGGTTGACCCGACCCCGCAGAACATTCGCGAGGCACTGGCGGCTGCCTCTGACGCTCCCGGCTACCCGACCACCCACGGCACCCCCGCCCTGCGTGAGGCTATTGCTGAGTGGTTTGCGCGCCGCCGCGGCGTGACCGGTCTGAGCCCGGACGCGATCATGCCCACGGTCGGTTCGAAGGAGCTCGTGGCGTGGCTGCCGTTCCTGCTGGGCCTGGGCCCGGGCGATGTGGTCGTGTACCCGCGCGTTGCGTACCCCACCTACGATATGGGTGCCCGCTTCGCCCGCGCCGAGTCTGTGCCCGCCGATAGCTTGGATGAGCTGGACGCTGACACCCGCAGCCGTGTGAAGCTGATTTGGGTGAACTCCCCGGCGAACCCGAACGGCACGGTCCGTACCGTGGAGCAGCTGCGTGAGATTGTGGCGCAGGCGCGTGAAATCGGTGCCGTGGTGGCATCCGATGAATGCTATGCGGAGCTTGGCTGGGGTGCTTGGGATGAGGCGCGCGGCGGTCAGCCGGTGCCGTCCATCCTGGATCCGCGTGTGTGCGACGGCGACTTCACCGGCCTGTTCGCGGTGTACTCGCTGTCGAAGCAGTCGAACCTCGCCGGTTACCGTGCCGCGTTCATTGCCGGTGCCCCCGAGCTGATGCCGAACCTGATTAATAGCCGCAAGCACGCCGGCATGATTGTGCCCGCACCCGTGCAGGCTGCGATGATGGTTGCGTTGGCTGATGAGGCGCACGTGGCGGCGCAGAAGGACCTGTACCGTGCCCGCCGCGAGGTGCTGGAGGAGGCGATTACCGCCGCCGGTGGCCGCATTGAGGACTCTGAGGCTGGCCTGTACCTGTGGACCACTTTCGGTGAGTCCACCTGGGATTCCATTGGTCGCCTGGCGGAGCTGGGTATTATTGCTGGCCCCGGCGTGTTCTACGGCGAGGACGGCGAAGGCTACGTGCGTATTGCCCTGACCGCTTCTGATGAGGCGGTGGCGAAGGCTGCTGAGCGTCTGAAGGCATCGGCCGCTAAGTAGCCCCGACGGGTCTAACTAGCCCGCATAGCAGAAAGCCCCCGCACCCTCCCGAAAGGGGAGTGCTGGGGCTTTGCCGTATCTGCTGATAATCGTTGGCTGAGGAGCCCGAACGAGAAGGGTTACTTGCGGTCGCCGGGCAGAACGAACATCTGAACGGTCGGCGGGTTCGGGTTATCCAGAGCGTCCGGAATCAGGTTTCGGGTCACCTTTGCGGAGGTGCGCGACGCCAGCCTGTCCGTAATGCCGGTTGCTACAGCCGTCAGCACGAAGTTCACCGTCACGAAGAGTGCCGCCGCCAGAATCAGGGTCTGCAGCACGTTGCCGTCACCGGAACCGATGCGGCGCGCCGAAGCGAGCAGCTCGGGGTAGGAGATGATGTAACCGAGGGCGGTGTCCTTCAGAATCACAACGAACTGGCTGAGCATTGAGGGCATCATCGCGGTGAACGCCTGCGGAAGCAGGATCCGAATCAGCGTCTGGGTCGGGGTCAGACCAATCGCAAGACCCGCCTCGCCCTGACCGCGAGGAAGTTGCTTCACGCCCGAACGCAGTAGCTCAGCAATCACCGAGCCGTTGTACAGGGTCAGACCAATCACCACGGCGATGAAGGGCAGCTGAGCCGGCGGAAGGCCGCTGTACTTGCCCAAGAACAGCCAGAAGAAGATCATCATGATCAGCACCGGCACGGCGCGGAAGAACTCTACCACCACGGTGCCGAACCAGCGGATAACGCGGTACTGGGAGAGTCGAGCAATACCGAAGACCACACCGAACGCAACCGAGGTAACCACCGAAACCGCTGCCGCCGACAGGGTCGAGGCAAGGCCCGGCAGGTAGTAGGAGCTCCAGGCGCGGGCGGTGAACAGGTCAGTCCACTTTTCTGCCTCCAGCTGCCCCTTCTGACCCATCACGGTCAGCACATACACCGCAAATAGTGCAAAAAGGACTACCGCAGCAATGTTGAAGATGCGGATACGACGCTGCGCGATAGGACCCGGCTCGTCGAAAAGCACCGAAGAAGCGGCGCGGGTGTCATTACTGATAAAAGGGTTTTTCATCGCTTCACCGCCAGCTTACGGGATGACCAGGTGGTCAACGCACCAATGGGAACAACAATGATGACAAAGCCCATCGCAAACATGATGAAGATAGCAAGCACCATGTTCGCGTCGAACTCAATCATGGATTTCATCAGCCCGGAGGCCTCCGCCACCGACGCGACCGAGGCGACAGTGCTGTTCTTCGTCAACGCAATCAGAGTATTGCCGAGCGGGGTAATGGCGCCGCGTAGAGCCTGAGGGAAAATCACCAGGCGGGCGGTGTCGAAGAAACCCAGACCGATAGCGCGTGCCGCCTCAGCCTGACCCTTCGGCACGGTGTTCACACCCGAACGGATCGCCTCGCAGATAAACGCCGAATGGTAAATCGACAGGGCAATGACCGCGTACACGAAGAAGTTCGTGTCGAAATCGTGCGAGAAGGAGAGCTGGAACTGCGTCCACACACCCAAAATGGCGAAAGTCATCATGATGGTGAGCGGAGTATTACGGACAGTATGCACATAGGCGGTGCCCACCCAGCGCAGGGACGGGACGGGGCTGATGCGCATGAGCGCCAGCACAGTACCGAGAACGAACGAGCCAAGAGCCGCCCAGAAGGTCAGCTGAATATTGGTCATGAAGGCGCCAACCACATCGTACTTGGACAGGAGGGTGCCGAGTTGGTCAAAGAATGACATTCGTGAACCTCTCTAGAGACCTAGGCGCAGGAGGTGCCCAGGTGCGGCGGGTTGGTTTCGGTGTTGTAGTGGTAGCCGGTGCCTTCGGTGTACTTGGTGATGAGTTTCTCCCAGGTACCGTCGGCAACCATCTCGTTGATGGCGTTGTTCACGGCTTCGCACTTGTCGGTGCCCTTGGGCAGACCCACGCCGTAGCGTTCGGTCGTGAAGGGGGAGCCGACCACTCTCAGCTTGCCCTTGTTCGCTTTGGTGGCTGCCAGACCGGCGAGGGTAATGTCGTCGGTGGTGACGGCGTCCACCACGCCGCCGTTGAGGGCGACCACGCAGTCGGAGTAGCTGTTCTGCTTGACCAGGTTCACGTTCTTGGCGAACTTGTCCTGCACCTTCTGGGCGCTGGTGGAGCCGGTGACGGAGCAGAGGTTCTTGCCGTTGAGGTCGTCCGGTCCCTTGATGTCGGTGTTGTCGGCACGCACGAGCAGGTCCTGACCTGCGGTGTAGTAGGGGCCTGCGAAGTCCACGGTCTTCTTGCGGCTTTCAGAGATGGAGTAGGTCGCAAAAATCATGTCTACCTGACCGGTGTTGAGCATGTTTTCGCGGTTAGCGGCGGGGGATTCGACGAACTCAATCTGCTCTTCGGAGTAGCCGAGCTTGCCGGCGACGTAGCGTGCCACCTCCACGTCGAAACCGGTGTAGGTGTTGCCGTCCTGGTAACCGAGGCCGGGCTGGTCTACTTTGATGCCGATGCGGATCTTATGGTCGCTGTCTGCGCTGGAGCATCCGGCGAGGACGCCGGTCAGAGCGAGGGATACTGCTGCGGCGAGTGCCGCGAGCCTACGTGAATATTTTTGCATGTCGGTCCCTCTGCTTTAGTGGTTGATGATCTTGGACAGGAAGTCCTTGGCGCGCTCGCTCTTCGGGTTGGTGAAGAACTCGTCCGGGTGCGCCTCTTCGATGATCTCGCCGTCGGCAAGGAAGACGATGCGGTCTGCCGCCTTGCGGGCAAAACCCATCTCGTGGGTCACCACGATCATGGTCATGCCTTCCCTCGCGAGGGAGACCATGGTGTCGAGCACCTCGTTGACCATTTCGGGGTCGAGCGCGCTGGTGGGTTCGTCGAAGAGCATGACCTTGGGCTTCATGGCGAGTGCACGGGCGATGGCGACGCGCTGCTGCTGACCGCCGGAAAGCTCTGCGGGCATCTTGTGCACCTGGGAATCCACACCGACCTTCGCGAGCAGGTTCATGGCTTCTGCTTCTGCCTCTGACTTGGACATTTTGCGGATTCGGCGGGGCCCAAGGGTTACGTTATCGAGGATGTTCTTGTGCGCGAAGAGGTTGTAGGACTGGAAAACCATGCCGACTTCGGCGCGGAGCTTGGCGAGTGCGCGGCCTTCTTCGGGTAGTTCTTGTCCGTCAATGGTGATGGATCCGCTGGTGATAGTTTCGAGGCGGTTGATGGTTCGGCAGAGGGTGGATTTGCCGGAACCGGAGGGGCCGAGGAGGACGACGACCTCACCTTTTCCCACGGAAAGATTGATGTTCTTCAGAACGTGGTTGGTGCCGTAGTACTTGTTGACGTTGGCGATTTCGATGAGGTTTTTCTGCGCTTCGGGAGCTGCCTGTGCGGACATTTTGAACCCTTTCACGTGAGGTGCGTCTATGATGCGGGTTGTCTGTATGCTGAGTTTTCAGCTTACGCCTCAGACGGTTTCCTGTCTGCAAAATATTCACTTTACTGGGTAAGCAATGTGAATTTTTAAGCATGAATGCATAGTTATAGTATTTTTGACGTAAAAATATGGGTAAAAAACACCCCATCTTCACAAAAGGCTCTGACTAGGGAATATATTCTTCCCTTTCTCTACGCACTCACGAGGTGTCAAACGCCTTTGGGGAGGTAGTCACGACTTGGTAAAAATTTCGAAAAAAGCGCAAAAAAGTGCCCGATAGGTGAGATAACACCTATCGGGCACTCTTCAACACCCCTCACAAGGGGCTAAAACAGCTTAGGCTTCGTAACCGTTGGGGTTGTTCTTCTGCCAGTTCCAGTGGTCGCGAACCATGGTCTTAATGTCGCGGCTAGCGCTCCAACCCAGATCCGCCAGAGCAGAGGAAGGATCAGCGTAAGAGACCGCAACGTCACCGGGGCGACGATCCACAATCTTGTACGGCAGCTCCTTACCGCACGCCTCCTCGAACGCGTGCAGAACCTGCAGAACCGAGTAGCCGTTACCGGTACCCAGGTTCCAGGTGTGCAGGCCGCCGTGCTCAGTAATGTAGTTCAGCGCCTTCAGGTGACCGTCAGCCAGGTCAACCACGTGGATGTAGTCGCGCACGCCGGTACCGTCAACGGTCGGGTAGTCGTTACCGAAGACGTTCAGGTGCTCGCGGCGACCCACAGCAACCTGCGCGATGAAGGGCACCAGGTTGTTCGGGATGCCCGCCGGGTCCTCACCGATACGGCCGGACTCGTGCGCACCAACGGGGTTGAAGTAACGCAGCAGAGCAATGTTCCACTTGGAGTCGGAAGCAGCCAGGTCAACCAGCATATCCTCAATGTGCTCCTTGGTGCGGCCGTAGCAGGACTGCGCATCCATGTTCATCTTCTCAATCAGAGGCATGGACTCGGGCTCACCGTACACGGTAGCGGAGGAGGAGAACACGATGGAGTGGCAGTCAGCCTCATCCATTGCGTACAGCAGGTTCAGGGTGCCAGCCACGTTGGTCTGGTAGTACCACAGCGGCTTCTCTGCGGACTCGCCCACAGCCTTCAGACCCGCAAAGTGAATCACAGCGTCGGGGCGAACCTGCTTGAAGAGAGCCTTCATACCTTCGAGGTCGAGCAGGTCAACCTTGTGGAACTCGGGGGCGCGGCCAGCGAGTTCAGCGACGCGCTTGAGGGACTCCTCGGAAGAGTTCGCGAGGTTATCCATGACGACGACGTCGTGGCCTGCCTTGAGCAGTTCAAGTACAGTGTGGGAGCCGATGTAGCCGGCGCCGCCGGTAACGAGTACCTTCATGATGTCCTTTCGGGCTTTATATATCCGGAAAAAGTGCTCCGGATGGGGGACAAAAGCTGTTGAGCTGTATCTAATGGTACAGCCGTGCATGCGGTGTAAGTACTGCGGAACACTGTGCGCTTGTGCACTCTGATGTGAGCACGTGGGAGGCGTTATTGAGGTGTGTCGACACTCGCCCCCACCTCGCTGTATAGCTTGCGTCTAATCCCACCAGAAATACCACTGGCGGCTCTGGTGAATAAACTCCGTCAGCTGCTCAAAATCCTCAAACACCTGGAACGGAAGATCAGAACAAAACGCGAACTGTTCGACCGCCACCTTCTTCGCCTCCACCGGGTCGGTGACGGGGCGTTCCACCAGAAACTCTAGGCAGTCAGCACCGTCAAGAGCCGCCGGGATGGCACCGTACTTTTCACGCCAATAGTGGGTGAACGCCAGCTGAGTTTCAGCGCCTGGGCAGTCATTCCAGCCGCCGAAGGGCAGGTACGCGGGAATATCGGCGGGGTCATCGGTCGGAATCTGCAGCAGGAGCATCTCGCCTTTCTCTTCTTCATCCAAAAGCTCGTAGCAGAGCAGGGCGGAAAGAGTCGGGGCGTCATCTTCGGGCTCCTCATCGGGCAGAAGATCGGAGCTCATAAACTCGTCAATAAGCTCGTTGAGGTTGAAGTCGTCCGGGTTGTCCTCGTGAGTCTCTTCGCCATCGTCGGCAACCCGGCGCAGCTGCTGGGCAATGACTGCGCTGCCATACTCTTCGGCGGAGGCACCACCCCGGGCGGTACGGTAACGCTGCAGGACGGCACGAGTGTAGGCGCTCACCTGCTCGGGGGTCAGAGTCTCAACATCGTCAATGATGTCGTGCTCAAGGGACACCGCGATAACCATGCTTTCAAGTACCGTATCGTTCAGGTTCAGGAAGAAGGGGACGAACCCCTGCGCGCGCCCCAGCTTAGCCAGCTCATCGTAACGAGCCATGGCATCAGCGGCAGGAGCACCCATTGGAATACGCTCGTGCGGGTAGGGGAAAAGGCGCGTAAAGTGCCGGTAGGTTTCGCTCATCGTCGACTCTGACTTAGTTGATTCAGACATCTGAGTTCCTCTCTGAACTGTACAAGTGGTCAGTCATGGCGGGTGCGCTGTACCCGGTACTACCAGCCTAGCGAAAGCCCGAGCATCCCGCCCTGAAAACGGTCATCGTAGCCGCCGCGGATTCGAGCCCAGCCTGTGAGAGCGGCAGAAGAAGGAACACAGGACACAGAAAAGGGGCCGGGATGCTTCACACATCCCGACCCCTAAAGCCGATCCCTAAAGTTCGCGGGCCGACCCCCAACGTTTGCAAGGGCAACCAGCGCTAGTTCAGCTACAGACTAGTTCAGGTGCAGCGCCTCGTTCAGCTCCACGGTGTTCTTCGCACGCGGCAGAACCTCAATCGCGCCGCTGATCGAATTGCGGCGGAACAGCAGATTCGACACGCCGGACAGCTCCGCAGCCTTCACCACACGCGCCTCCTGACCGGGCAGCAGAACACTCACGCGCGAACCGGCGGTCACGTACAGGCCAGCCTCAACCACGCAGTCATCACCCAGGGCAATACCGATACCGGACTCCGCACCCAGCAGAGAACGCTCACCAATAGACACGCGCTGAGTGCCGCCACCGGAGAGGGTACCCATCGTGGAGGCGCCGCCACCCACATCCGAGCCGTCGCCCACCACAACGCCCTGAGAAATACGGCCCTCAACCATGGAGGTGCCCAGGGTTCCGGCGTTGAAGTTCACGAAGCCCTCGTGCATCACGGTCGTGCCGGACGCCAGGTGCGCACCCAGGCGCAGACGGTCACCGTCGCCAATGCGCACGCCGGCGGGAACCACATAATCCACCAGGCGCGGGAACTTATCAATGTGGCTCACGCTCAGGTTGCCCAGCTTGCGCAGACCAATCGCCAGCTTCTGGAATTCGGCGGCAAGCACCGGGCCGTGGTTAGTCCACGCAACATTCGCCAGGGTGCCGAACAGGCCGTCCAGGTTCAGCTCGTTGGGGCGAACCAGAGTGTGGGAGAGCAGGTGCAGACGCAGGTACGCGTCGACTGCGTCTTCGGGTGCCTCATCCAGGTTGATGGAGGCGGTACGCACCTCGGTACGGGCGTTGCGCGCAGGGTGCTCAACGGCCAGGTCCTCCAGCTCGTCCGCGATGGACAGGTCGGGGGTCTGGGTGAGGGAGGGGGCGGGGAACCATGCATCCAGGACGGTGCCGGCGTGCTCGCCAGAGACAACAACATTGACCAGTGCAACGCCGGAGGCGTAACGGGGAGTGTTTTCAGACATGCTTCCCATTATAGTTTTGGGGGTTAGAGCCCCTTCAAGACCGTCTCATATGCTCGATATCGGCGTTGAGGGCGTGGGTGTGGGCGCGGGCGAACCTGTAAGGTGGAAGGATGAGCGTTTCCCCCAAGAATTCTGAGCGTCACCCTGTACCGCAGCCGCCCCTGAACCTGGACGTGTCCATGCCCGAGCTGACCCGTGCCCTGTTGGATTACAAGTCGGTTTCCGGCAATGAGCAGCCAATTGCTGACGCCGTGCACACGGCGCTGTCGTTCTGCCCGCACCTGCAGCTGACCCGTGACGGGGACGCCATTATCGCCCGCACCGAATTCCCGCCGCTGCCCGGCGCTGAGGGGGAACGCACCCGCATTATTCTTGCCGGTCACCTGGACACCGTGCCCCTGCCCACCGTTCAGGGCTCGCTGGGTACCGTGCCGTCCACGGTGCGTGAAGAGGACGGGCACAGCGTGCTGTACGGTCGCGGCGCAACGGATATGAAGGGCGGCGTGGCGGTTCAGCTGAAGCTCGCCGCCGAACTGACCGCGCAGGATACCGACTACAACCTGACCTACATCTTCTACGACAACGAAGAAGTCGCCAGCGAACTCTCCGGGCTGGCGCGCCTGATCCGCAACCACGGCGAGCTCATCACTGACGCAGACTTCGGTGTGCTACTTGAACCGACCAACGGCACCATTGAGGGCGGCTGCAACGGCACCATGCGTTTCTTCGTGCGCACCCGCGGCCTCGCCGCCCACTCGGGGCGTGCATGGCGTGGCGAGAACGCAATTCACGCCCTGGCACCGGCGTTGGCGGCGCTCGCCTCCTACGAGCCGAAGACCATCGCGGTGGAGGGCCTGGACTATCGTGAGGGTCTGAATGCGGTGCAGATTTCTGGTGGCGTTGCCGGTAACGTGATTCCTGATGCGGCGGCAATGCACGTGAACTACCGGTTTGCCCCGGATAAGACCCTGGATGAGGCGGTCGCCCACGTGCGTGAGGTCTTCGCCGGATACGAGCTGGACTTTGTGGATCTTTCCCCGGCGGCACGCCCCGGACTGGACACCCCGCTGGCGGCTTCCCTGATTGAGGCTGTGGGGCAGGAACCTCAGCCGAAGTACGGTTGGACGGACGTGGCGCGCCTGAGCGAGATCGGTATTCCCGCGGTGAACTTCGGCCCCGGTGACGCTCTGCTGGCTCACACCGATAACGAACACGTGAGCTTTAGCCAGCTGACCCGCTGCCACGCAGATTTGCGTGCCTGGCTGCTCAGCGACCGCGACGAGGACTAGCCGCGGCGCTAACTCTGTTGGTGCTGATTCTGTCGGTGCTGGCGCTACTATTTGAATTTAGGTGACCGTCAGGGGTTGACGGTCCTGCATGATATGAGATTGACATGAACTTTCTTCTGATTCTGCTTGCCCTGCTGATTTCGGGCATCGCGGTGCTCTCCGTTGTGGCGCTCGGAGGTGAGCGTGCCGTACCCGGCGCCGCGTTCTTCAGCGGCGTGGGCCGTGACGGTTTAGGAACTTTCGACCGTGTGGAGGATTTGACTACCTCGGTTCGTTTCTTCGGCAATCCCGAGGACGAAAAGGTGTCGGCGAGTGAGTCAGCATCCAGTGATGCTTCTGCCGAAGCAGCCGCAGAATCCGCTGAGGGTGCTGCTGAGCCCGTGCGTCGCGTCGCGGTTCCGCTGGCTGATGATGCGGAGAGCACCTTGAGCGCCCATGACTTTGTGGAGAAGCGAAAGAACGTCCCGGCGGCTTCCTCTGGTCAGGCGGCTACTCCGGCTGAAGGGAGCTAACGCCGGTGAGTGTTCCTTCTGCGCACACTAGCCCTGTTCCGCCCGCCCGCGCTAACTCCGCCGCTGACTCGGCACCTCGCACCTCCTCCGCGAAGGAAGAGCAGGGTGAGTCCTTTGATGAGCTTCTGACCTGGGCGTATACCGCTACCGGTGAGCGTTTGCGCAGGGTGGGGGAGCGTCTGCGTGCCCTGCCCGCGTGGCTGTCGGTACTGCTGATTTACGGTCTGTCCCGCGTGTGGGGTTTCATCGTGTTTGCCGTGGTCGGTCAGCAGCAGCTGCGCAGCCCGTGGGGTCAGCACCTGGATTACCTGTCGTTCATTAGCATCTGGGATGCCGGCTGGTATGAGCAGATTGCGGTACAGGGCTACCCGAGTGAGCTGCCGGTGAACGCGGCGGGTGTGGTTCAGCAGAATCAGTGGGCTTTTTACCCGATTTTCCCGCAGCTTTCCGGTGCTATTAGTCGTGCGACGGGCATCGGGTACTACCCGGTAGCGGCGACGGTTGCTCTGATTGCCGGTTTCGCGGCGGCGTGGGTGATTTACCTGCTGTTTGAGGCGTCGTTGAAGGCAACCGGTTTCAAGAGTGAGGAGTCGCCTTCTGCCCTGTCTATGTGGGCTGTGGCGTTGGTGTCGTTCTTGCCGGTGGCGCCGGTGCTTCAGGTTCCGTATGCGGAGTCGCTGAACCTGGTGTTCCTTGTCGGTGCGCTGCTGTGCCTGGTTCAGGGACGCTACGGTCTGCTGGTTCCTGTGGCGGCTTTGGCGTGTCTGTCCCGTCCGGTGGGTGTACCCCTGGGCGCGGCTGCCGGCCTGTGGTGGTTTGCGTGCTGGGTGCGTTCGAGCCGCCAGTCGGGGATGGGTACGGCGTTTGTGCGTCATCTGGGGCAGCTGGTCAGCGCCTTGGTGGTGTGTGCGTGTGCGCTGGTGTGGCCTGCGATTGTGTGGTGGGCTACGGGCCGTGTGGATGCGTACACCGCCACGGAGACGGCGTGGCGCGGTACCCATTTGGCACCGATTCAGCCGTGGCTGTCGCAGGGTTACCTGTACTTTGGGTATGCGGCTCCGGTGCTGCTGACCCTGCTGATTTTGGGATTTATTGCTCTGTGTTTGAGCCCGTTGGCGCGTAGGGTTTTGGCGGCTCCGTTGAACCTGTGGTGCCTGAGTTATTTTGCGTATTTGATTCTGTTTTTGAATCCGCAGTCCTCGACGTTCCGCCTGTTGTTGCCGTTGTTCCCGCTGGTGCTTGTGGTGGCGGCGGCGAGCCGTTCGCGGGCGTATCGTTGGGCGCTGCTGGTGGCGGGTGCGTGTGCGCAGTGGGGCTGGGTGGGCTGGCTGTGGCATTGGAAGCAGCTACCCGGCGGTGGAGATTATCCGCCGTAAACCGCTGAATCTATTCAACGGATGTTTGAGACCGCCGGTGCGCTGCCGGCGGTCTTTTGCGTTCGGGAGGCGGGCGTGTTTGCGGTTGGAGCCGCAGCGTTTTAACCCGGCGGTGGAGATTACCCGCCGTAAACCGAATATTGTGACTGGAGACCGCCGGTGTGCTGCCGGCGGTCTTTTGCGTTCGGGAGGCGGGCGTGCCTGCGGTTGGAGCCGTAGCGTTTTAACCCGGCGGCGGAGACTACCCGCCGTAAACCGCTGATGTGGTGTTCTTAGCCGTGAGCGCAATGCTCCTCCGCGGTGCTGTAGCGTACGCCTTCTGCTTGTCCAGAGCTTAAAGACACGTCCAGAAAGCGCCGCGGGTTCGGCGGTGCTGGCTCGGAACTGATAATCTATATTCTGTGTTTGGTATTAGTGGCACCGAGTTGATTATTTTGGCCATCATCACGTTTGTGGTGATTGGTCCCGAACGCATGCCCGAATACGCCCGCCAGATTCGTGAATTCGTCAAGACCGTGCGCCGTATGGCGTTCGACGCGAAGGACGACTTCAAGGAAGCCCTGGGCGAGACGGGTCTGGAAGATATTAACTGGCGCCAGTACGACCCCCGCCAGTACGATCCGCGCGTGATTGTGAAGCAGGCGTTCGCTGAGGATGACGCCGAGCGTGAGCGTGAGGCGAAGGAACGTGAAGAGGCGCTGCTGAAGGAGAAGGAAAAGTCGGAGAGCCGTGCTCTTCCGCGAGGCGCATACGCCCCCTTCGACGTGGACGCAACCTAAGATTTTGAATAGATAAGAACCCCGCACCGTGATGGTGCGGGGTTCTTTCTGTTCTCAGCTTTTGCCGTCAGCTTCTAGACGGCTAGATCTCTATACGAAGAGCGGCAGGCTTTGACCCGCCCGCGACTCGCCCGACTGCAACAGCTGCGAGGCGATGGACTGAATCTCTTCGGCGGTGGCGGAGTCGGGGTAACCCCACACGACAGGCATGCCATCGTCACCGCCGGTACGCAGGTTCACATCCAGCGGGACGGAACCGAGCAGCGGTACCGGGTAGGAGAGCGCCTCCGAAAGACGCTCAGCGAGCACCTGACCGCCGCCAGAACCGAACATGTCGAGCACGGTACCGTCCGGCAGAGTCATGGCAGCCATGTTCTCCACCACACCCACGACCTTCTGACCGGTCTGCAAGCTCAGGGTACCGGCACGCTCCGCCACATCCACCGCGGCGTGCTGCGGGGTGGAAATGAGTACCAGCTCCGCATTCGGTAGCAGCTGAGCCATGGAGATGGCAATATCGCCGGTGCCGGGCGGCAAATCGAGCAGCAGCACATCCAGGGCGCCGAAGTGCACGTCCATGATGAACTGCTCCAGGGCACGGTGCAGCATGGGGCCGCGCCACGCCACCGGCTCGTTGCCCTTGAGGAACATACCGATAGAAATCACGCGAATAAAGCCGCCGCTGACCTTCTGCTCACCCCAACGCTGGGCGGGGGCGGGCACATCCACGGTCGGCGGAAGAATCAGGTCATCCAGGCGGGTCGGGGCGTCGGTAATACCCAGCAGACCCGGAATGGAGAAGCCGTGCACATCCGCGTCAATAATGCCCACCGCAAGCCCGCGCGAAGCGAACGCGGCGGCAAGGTTCGCGGTCATGGAGGACTTACCCACACCGCCCTTACCGGACACCACGCCGAACACGCGGGTCAGCGAACCGGGCGCGGTAAACGGGTTGGAACGCTCCGGCTTGAGCATCGAACGCAGGGCGGAACGCTGCTGCGGGTTCATCGCACCCACCTGCAGCTGCACACGCTCAATACCCTCAACGGTGGCGGCGGCGTCACGAACCTGCTGCTCGATGGTGTTCTTCAGCGGGCAACCCTCAATGGTGAGTAGCACCGTGACCTCAGCCCAGTGACGGCCGGGAATCGGCTCACCGTGCTCATCCAGTTCAGGATGCACGAGCGCAGTCTCCACCATGCCCAGCTCCGTAATGGGGCGGCGCAGTTCGGGGTCCTCGACGCGGGCGAGTGCCGCGTAGAGCGCATCCTGCAGGGGTGAATTAGCGGTCACGGGCGCCTCCCTCACGGGTGCGCTCTGCCTGCTGCTGTGCCTGCTGGGATTCGCGGCTCTGAGGCTGGCTCAAATCGCCTCGGTGGGAATCCTGTGGGGAGTCCTTCGCAGAGCGTTCAGCCTTGTCAGAAGACTTCTCGGTACCGTTCTCGGTGCCTTCAGAGCTCTTTCCCTCAGTGCCCTGCTCCTCAGCCTCCTGCTCCTCAGCGTCCTTTTCCTCGCCCTCGGAGATATCGATATCGTCGATAGCCTCCTCCAGGTCCTCAATGTCCTCACTGATGTCCTGCAGCTGCTCGGCGTGACGCTCCTGCTCCTGCGCAATGTTCTGCAGCTCCTCAAGAATGTCACGCAGCTCGCTACGAACGAAGTCACGGGTCGCAACCTCACGCAGAGCAATACGCAGCGAAGCAATCTCGCGGGTCAGGTACTGGGTCTCCTCCAGGTTCTGCTGGTCACGCTTACGGTCCTCAGAGGCCACCACGCGGTCGCGGTCATCCTGACGGTTCTGCGCCAACAGCAGCAGGGGAGCAGCGTAAGAAGCCTGCAGGGACAGCATCAGGGTCAGCAGGGTGAAGTTCAGGCTACGCGGGTCGAACTGCATCTCCTCCGGCGCCAGGGAGTTCCACGCCAGCCACACGCCACAGAAAATGGTCATCCACATCAGGAACTGCGGGGTACCCATGTAGCGCGCAAAACCCTCGGTCATGCGGCCGAAAGCGTCCGGGTTGGGGCTTGAGAACAGCTTCGGCTTGCGGGTGCCGGGGGTGCTCAGCTGCGAGTCGCTACGCTGCGGGCGGGAGTCGCCGCGCTCGCGGTTGCGTTCAGCGTACTTCTTCTCCAGGCGGTCCTTGAGGATGCGCGCCTTATCGATGCGGGGGTTCTCTTCGGTACGGTTTGCGTCGCGGCGGTTCGAATCAGGCAAAGCGTCGTCCTACCTTTCGTACGGGAGTTCCATCATCGTAAGTGCGCCAGTCTTCGGGCAGGAGCGCATCGAGCACGTCGTCGATGGTCACTGCGCCTACCAGGCGGTGCGATTCGTTCACAATGGGAACGATGGTCAGGTCATAGGTCGCCAGCACGCGTGCCAGCTCTTCCAAACTTGCCTGGTCAGAGACAGGCTCAGTGTCGGTATCGAGGATGTGACCAATCGGCTCACTCGGCGGCACACGCAGCAACTTCTGCATGTGCACCAGACCCAGGTACTTGCCGGTCGGCGTTTCCAGGGGCGGGCGGGTCACCATGACGGCAGCCGCCATCGCCGGAGGGATCTCCTCGGCGCGGATGTGCGCGAGCGCCTCCGCAACGGTCGCCTCCGGGGAGAGGATGATCGGCACCGGGTTCATGAGCGAACCAGCGGTACCCTCGTCATATTCGAGCAGTCGACGCACGTCGTCTGCTTCGTCGGGTTCCATGAGTTCGAGCAGCTTTTCACGCTGGGCGTCGTCCAGCTCGATGAGAAGGTCGGCGGCGTCGTCCGGTTCCATCTCTTCGAGGACCTGCGCGGCACGCTCGTCGTCCAGGTGCGACAGAATCTGCACCTGGTCCTCGGCGGGCAGCTCCTGCAGAACGTCCGCGAGGCGTTCATCCTGCAGCTCGGCGGCGATTTCGACCATGCGCTTATCGCTCATCTCGTGGATAGCGTCCGCAAGGTCGGCGGGCTTGGAGTTCTCGTGGTTCGCCACGAACGCGGTTGCCGCCTGCGGTTCCACGTCGGTGGAGAGCACCGCCTCGTCCCAGTCGACGATGAGGGTCTCCTTAGAGCGGCGGCGCCACGTGCTGGAGGAGGAGCTGACGCGGGAAACGAACAGCTCGGTCACGCCCCAGTCGCCGTTGCGGCGCTGCTCAATGGCGACGTCCTCAATGACGGCGTCGCCGCTGCCGTCGAGCAGACGCACGCGGCGGTCAAAGAGCTCACCCACGATGAGAGTCTCAGAGTTGCGCTGTTCAAAGCGGCGCAGGTTCACCAGGCCGGTCGAAATAATCTGTGAAGCGTCGATACTTCGCACACGGGTCATAGGCATGAATACGCGTTTCTTGCCGAGCACCTCAACGATGATGCCGACAACAATGGGTTCGCTGCCCTTGGCGGGGCGGGCGCCCGCAATGGAGGCGCCCAGGCCGCGTTTGAGCACGACGACATCTCGGAGACGGCCGAGGCGGTCACCGAAGGGGTCAAAAACGTCGAGGCCCAGAAGGCGGGCAATGTAAATCTTGCTGGGGGTGCTGAACTTCGAATTGCTCACCTCTCTAGGGTACGCTCCACCGCGGGGATTCGCACTTTGAGAAGCCTAATTGAACAGGTGTTCGCTACGCCTGTAGAGGAGCTGACTGCCCACCGGGTCCAGGGTTAGGGCGGGCGGTAGAATAGGAGCCATGACTTCTAACCTGCCGAATATTCCCTCGACCCCGCCTTCTTCGTACTTGGCCTCGCGCCTGGCGCAGGCTCAGGGCAAGCCCCTGCCCGCCGGTGAGGCGATCGCCTCCTTCGTTCGTCACGATGATGCGCTCGCCGCTTTCGATGTGCTCAGCGAGCAGGATTACCCGGTCACGGCGCTGTACCTGGTCAATGACGGTATCCGCCAGGTGGAGTACCCGGTACAGCCCGGTTATGGTCGTGCCCTGATTTCTGCGGCGATTCAGGGCGCGTCGATGGGCCTGGTGTTTTCGGTGCTGTTGACTCTGACCGGTGACTCTTTTACGTCGGTGGCGCTAAGGTACGTGCCGCTGTCGGTGGCTGTGTTTGTGCTGTGGCAGATGTATATTCTTCGTCGTAATCGCGGTGTTCGTTACCCGATGCGTACCGAGGCGATCCCCTCGCGTACCGTGATGTACGCTCTGCCGGAGTACGCTCAGGATGCGCGCCGCGTGCTGGGTGCGCACCCTCGCTTCTCGGCGGCGGTTGCGGCTGCTCGTGCGGCGGCAGCCCCGGAGGCTTCGCAGGCGCGTGCCGCTCAGAGTACCGTCTCGATGAATGGCGCACCGGTTCCGACCGGCGCCCCGAAGGCTCCCTCGTACCGTGCGCAGGCGGGTAGCCAGCCGGCGCCGAACCAGAACCTGCCCGAGCGTGATGCGACCGCGCAGAACGCGGTGGCTCAGAGCGCGGCGCAGAACATGCCCGCGCCCACCCAGCCTACGCAGACCGTTCAGCCCGCTCAGCCTTCTCAGCCTGCTATCCAGGAGCCGGCAACCACTGAACCGGCGACCGCCCTGAAGTCGGATGCACAGAAGTCGGAGCCGCAGAAGCGCCCGGCACAGCGGTACGGTCTGCGCGTGGACGACCCGGAAGAATACGCGAAGCTGATTCAGCCCAAGCCGCAGCGTCCGACCCCGCGCCCGCAGGGTCTGCACGATAAGTCCTCGCACGATAACTCCTCGCAGGACTCCGAATAACCGAACCTGCAATGGCGGTAGCCACCCACAACGGCGGGAAACCGGCATAGAAGACAGCACTTAGAAGACACGCGAAAGCCCCTCACCGAACGAATCGGTGAGGGGCTTTCCCTATAAAACGTTACTAACGTAACTGGGAGCTAGACGTTACTTCGCCAGCTTCGCCATCCACTCCTCAATGCCCTCAACGGTGCGGGGCAGTGCAGCGGAGAGGTTCACGTTGCCGTCCTCGGTGCAGAGCACGTCGTCCTCCAGGCGGATACCGATACCGCGGTACTCCTCGGGAACCGACAGGTCCTCGTCCTTGAAGTACAGGGCCGGCTCAATGGTGAAGACCATGCCCGGCTCCAGCTCAGCCCACATGTACAGCTCAGCCTTTGCCTGCGCGCAGTCGTGCACGTCCAGACCCAGGTGGTGGCTGGTGCCGTGCGGCATCCAGCGGCGGTGCTGACCGCCCTCAACGGTGAGCGAAACATCAGCGGAAACCGGCAGCAGGCCCCACTCTTCCAGACGGTGCGCCAGAACGTTCATGGCAGCTTCGTGAATCTCGTAGAACTTGGTACCCGGCTTAGCCACAGCGAATGCGGCGTCAGCGGCATCCAGCACAGCGTTGTAGACCTTCGCCTGAACCTCGGTGAACTTACCGTTCACGGGGAAGGTGCGGGTCACGTCTGCGGTGTACAGGGTGTCGTCCTCAACGCCTGCGTCCAGCAGCAGCAGCTTGCCGTCATCGACGGTGCCGTTGTTACGGATCCAGTGCAGGATGGTTGCGTTGTTACCGCACGCTGCGATGGTGTCGTAGCCCAGGTCGTTACCGTCGGTACGTGCCACGGAGAAGAACGCAGTCTCAACGACGCGCTCACCGCGGTGGTGCTCCTTAGCCTTCGGCAGTGCACGAATGACCTCTTCGAAGCCCTTGACGGTCATGTCAACGGAACGCTGCAGGTTCTCAACCTCGATAGCGTCCTTAATCAGGCGAGCCTCGGAGAGAGCCACAGCCAGCTCGGAGTCCAGCTTGTCAGCCTGCTCCAGCTCCACGCCGGTGTTGTAGCGGGAGGTGTCAACCAGCGCGTCAACAGCCGGGTCAACGTTGCGGACCAGGCGGATGTTCACGCCGCCCAGGCCCTGGTTACCGGCGTTCTTGGTGATAGCAACCTCAAGCTCGGACAGGTCGCGGGTACGCAGACCGAAGCGCTCGGAGAATTCCTTCAGGGTGGGGCGGGGACCAACCCAGAACTCGCCGTAGCGTGCATCCGCGTAGAACTCGGTGGTGTCGCGGCCAGCCAGCGGGCGGAAGTACAGGGTGACCTCGTGGTTGGAGCCGTTGTCGCCGGTACCCTCTTCGACGGGCTCGAAGATCAGCACGGCGTCAGGCTCGTGGTCGATGCCCAGGCCGGTCTGGTGCGCAAACGCCGAGTGGGGGCGGAAGCGGTAGTCGCAGTCGTTGGAGCGGACCTTCAGCGGGCCTGCAGGCAGGACGAGGCGCTCGCCGGGGAATGCCTTGGAGATCTTGGCGCGGCGCTCAGCTGCGTAGTCTGCTACGGGCTCGCGGGTGTAGCCGTCATCTTCGGCCTTGGCCCAGTCCTTAGCAATGAATTCGGTGAACGCAGACGCCTTAGGGGTGCTGCGGTGGTCGTTCTTCTGAGCTTCGGTGCTCTTCTCGTTGTTCTCAGTCATGGGTTAATCATATCTCCTTCACCACAGGTGGGCAGGTGTTTTAGCGCTTTTGACCATAAGAGGGGCGCGGTGGGGCAGAATATATCTTTAACCTGCGACCGGGTGCCTGATATTGCGCCGCCGATATTGGTAGGGTTGAATCAGAAGAGTAGATGACATGCCTTAAAACCCCGCTGAGGTGGCGACGAACTAGCAGGGGCGGGGAAGGAGAGAATATGACGCAGACAGAACACCGAAATAGTGCACCTAATGCGCAGCAGGCGCCGCAGCCGGCTGAATCGGGCGCGCCTGAAAACCTGAACCGTGCCGGGCGTTACGATCTGCATATTCACTCCGCTATTTCTGACGGCACGCAGAGTCTGACCGAGCTGGTGCCGCTGATTGCTCGCGCCGGGTTGGCTGGGTTTGCGCTGACTGATCACGATACGACGGCTGGTTGGGCGCAGGCTGCTCAGCTGGCGGGTGAGTACGGTCTGGATTTTCTGCCGGGTGCCGAGTTCTCTTGCCGTTACCGGTACACCGACGGTGAGGGCCGCGCACGCACGAAGACTATTCATCTGCTCGCTTATGGTTTTGACCCGGTGGGTTCGGAGTTGGCGCGCAGTGTGGAGGCGATTCGCGCCAGCCGTGCGGGCCGTGCGCAGGCTATTGTGGGCCGTCTTGCCGCCGACTACCCGCTGACCTGGGATGATGTGTTGGCGCAGGTGGGGGAGGGGAACACGGCGGTGGGCCGCCCCCATATTGCTGATGCGCTGGTTGCTGCCGGTGTGGTTGCTGACCGTTCTGAGGCTTTTGCGAAGCTGCTGTACACGGGCAGCCCCTACTATGTGCCGCAGGATGCGCTGGACCCGTTGGAGGCGGTGCGTCTGGTGCGTGAGGCTGGGGGCGTGCCGGTGATTGCGCATCCGATGAGTACGATGCGTGGACCCGCGTTGAGCCTGGAGTACCTGGGTTTGATGGTGGATGCTGGCCTGGCGGGCGTGGAGGTGTATCACCGTGAGAACTCCCCGGAGGACCGGGCGCGTCTGCTGGAGTTCATTGAGCGTCAGCGTGCGGCGGGCCGTGAGGTGCTGGTGACGGGTTCGAGTGATTATCACGGTGCGGGTAAGCCGAACCTGCTGGGTGAGAATACGACGGATGCGGTGACGGTGGCGCGTATCCGCGAGCAGCTGGCGGCCCAGTAGTAAGACGAAAGAGTGTGGGGCGGGTTCCCGGTAAAGGAACCCGCCCCACACTCTTAACACGTGCTCTCACGAACGCGCAGACAAGACAGCCTAGACGCTCTCACGCGACGCATGATGCTGCAACACCGCACCCGCAGCCGCCGCATCCATCTGAGCAGCCGCCCGCGCCGCACGAGCCTTAGCCCGCGCCTGATGCTGACGCTGACGACGCAACTCATCACGGCCATCAATACGCATCTTCTTATCCACCGCATCCATCGACCGATGACGCACAAACCGGCAGGACGCACCCTCAACCGGCTGCGTAGTCTCCGTGAGCGTATCCAACACAGCCTTTAGCGCATGACGACTCGCCGCCGTCAACGCATCACGACTTGTGCCGCCACGAACACCCACCGTACGCTTCGGCGTGAACAGCACACTCGCCCCACGCGGCACACCGCGATACTCAGCGAACGACACCGGATCCACACCCAGGCGCTTAGCCATCACCTCAATAGCCGGCGGATTCTGATCCACACACACGAACTTACGACCCAGCTGAGCCGCCGCCGCACCCGTAGAACCAGAACCAGCGAAGAAATCCAACACCCAATCACCCGGGCGGGAACTCGCCGCAATCATGCGACGCAACAAACCCGTAGGCTTCTGCGTGGGATAACCCGTCTTCTCCTTACCCGTAGGCGACACAATAGTATGCCACCACACATCAGTAGGGAGCTTACCGCGAGAAGCCTTCTCCTCAGTCACCAAACCGGGAGCCATATACGGTTCACGATCAACCTCCGCAGTATTGAAGTAATAGCTGCGGTGATCCTTCGCGTACACCAAAATATTGTCGTGCTTCGTCGGCCAGCGGCGCGTAGACTTCGCACCGTAGTCGTAAGCCCAAATCAGCTCATTAATGAAGTTCTCACGACCAAAAATCATGTCGCACATAATCTTCACATAATGAACCTCACGCCAATCCAGGTGCAGGTACAGGGTGCCGTCCTGCGCGAGCAGACGATGCGCCTGCTCAATACGCGGCGCTAGGAACGCCCAATAATCCTCGAACGAGTCGTTATAGCTCGCCAGAGTCTGCAGGGTGCTCGAATAGCTCTTGCCCTTAAAACCGGTGCGGTCACCCTTCTCAGAAGCCTCCGCGCTCAACGTGCGGCGCGTCTGCTTCTTACCCGTATTGAACGGCGGGTCAATGTAAATCACGGTGAACGCACCATCGGGCAGCTCACGCAGATACTCCAGGTTATCTGCCTGCACCAGCAGCGAGGGGCCCTGCGGATCGAAAACCGTCGAATCCGTGCGGTTCGCCTCAGCGGCAGGGGAGGGCACGGCAGGCGCCGGGGATGCTGAAATACCCAACCCCGGCCCTAGCCTTCAGAACCAGCACGGTCAGCGCCACGGCCCTTACCGCGAGAACCCTCAGCACGCGAGCCCTCAGAGCGGCGGCGGGTACGGCGGCGACCCTCACCCTCCACGGGCTGACCCTCAACGCGGCGGGTACGGCGACGCTGACGAGGCGCACGCTCAGAACGCTCCGAAGAACGTTCGGTACGCTCGGATGCGCCCTGCTCGTTACGCTCCGCACGCTCAGAAGAACGCTCAGCGCGCTTGCGGCCCTCGGAGCGGCTACGGCGCTCGCCGCGGCCCTCACCGGAACGACCCTCACGGCCACCGTCACGGCCGCCGCGGGAACGGCGCGAACCCTTCTCACCGTCACGACCGCCAGAACGGCCACCATCGCGGCCACCGCGAGAACGAGCCGGACGGCCATCACGAGAGTCACGGGCGCTCTCAAAGAACTCGTCGCCCATACCCTCAGCCACACGCTCCTCGCGCGGCAGGCGGCCCTTAGTGCCAGCCGGAATGTTCAGGTCATGGAACAGGTGCTCAGAGGAAGAGTACGTCTCAACCGGCTCAGGAACACCCAGCTCCAGGGCGTCGTTAATGACCTTCCAGCGCGGCAGGTCATCCCAGTCAACCAGGGTCACGGCGGTACCCTCATTGCCGGCACGACCGGTACGGCCGGTACGGTGCAGGTAAGTCTTCTCATCCTCGGGCACGCGGTGGTTAATCACGTGGGTCACGTCTTCAACGTCAATACCGCGAGCCGCCACGTCGGTCGCAACCAGAATGTCGACCTTGCCGGTGCGGAACGCCTTCAGCGCCTGCTCACGCGCAACCTGGTTCAGGTCACCGTGCAGGGGAGCGGCAGCGAAGCCACGGTTCACCAGCTCCTCCGCCACGCGGGCAGCGTCACGCTTGGTCTTGGTGAAGATGACGGTGCGGCCGCGGCCGGTAGCGCGCAGAATGCGGCCAATCATCTCGTCCTTGTCCAGGTGGTGCGCACGGTAGACGACCTGGCGGATCGACGCCTTAGTCTTCGAGGCGTCCTCGGGGTCAGCGGCGCTAATGCGCATGGGCTTGGTCATGTACTGGCGTGCCATTGCAATGACCGGGCCGGGCATGGTTGCGGAGAACAGCATGCTCTGGCGGTCCTCCGGCAGGTAGCTGAGGATCTTCTCAACCGACGGCTGGAAACCCAAATCCAGCATCTCGTCTGCCTCATCGAGGACCACAATCTTAACCTGCTTCAGGTTCAGGAAGCCCTGCTGGTACAGGTCGATAATGCGGCCGGGGGTGCCCACCGCAACCTCCAGGCCGCGGCGCAGCAGCTCAGCCTGAGGCTCAATCGGCACACCACCGTACAGGGTGGCGACGCGGGCGTTGCGCAGCTTCGCGGCAATCGCCAGGTCCTCACCCACCTGAATAGCAAGCTCACGGGTCGGAACCAGAATCAGTGCCTGAGGTGCACCGGGGTACTCCAAATCAGCCCAACCCTCATCGTCGCGGCCGACCACACGCTGAATGGTGGGCAGACCGAAGCCGAGGGTCTTACCGGTACCGGTCTTTGCCTGACCAATGATGTCCTGGCCAGACAGAGCCACGGGAAGAGTCAGCTCCTGGATGGGGAAGGGGGAGGTAATGCCAACCGCCGCGAGGGCGTCGCTAATATCCTGGCGAACGCCGAAGTCGGCGAAGGACTTTGCAGTCTGAGTGGTTTCCTGCGTGTTCGTTTCAGTCACTGGACCGTATCTTTCTACCCCTGCTCGGGGTGTGTTTCTCCCCGAAACGGGGTGTACCAGCCAGCGCCCCAATGGTGGAGGCGGTGACGGGCGGGCGTCGAAAGCCGGCCGCGGGAAATTCTTACACGGGAAATTCTTACCGAGACGCCGCCTGCACGCATGATTAATACTCATGGTTCATTCATGATGAGGTGCAGCCTCGGGGTCTTGAAAGGGGTACGACCGGTCATTCACTTAACCCCTCAATATTAACCTGGATTTGCTTTCGGCGCACCCCCGACCGGTTGTGGTGTGCGCCCGTGATGGGCGATATACCGCCTCAAAACCGGGTACCGCGAGGTTTTTGTGCGGGCGGTTTAAAACGCAAACCCCCGCATTCGGCACGGCGTAACCACGTGGCGCATAAAGCGCGGTTACGCATCGTGACGGATGCGGGGGAAAGCTCAAGCTAAAGGGTAAACAGCTACCGAACTAATTAGGCGCCGATACCGAAACCAACGTGACGCTTAGCGTCGGAACCCAGCTCAACGTAGCCAATCTGAGCGCCAGAAATCAGGGTGGTGTTGCCCTTATCATCCATAATCTGCAGCAGCGAGCCATCCTCAATAGCCTTCGAGACCTTTTCCATGAGGATTTCCTTAGCCTCACTGGTCTCAACAACGATTTCGCGGGCGATGTGGCGAATGCCAATCTTGATTTCCATGAGTCTCCTCGCAGAATAGTCCGGCGCAACTAAACGTGCGCCGGGTAGGGGAACTGTCTTATCTAGCATCTACTCTAGCGTGAATGCGCCCATCGGCACCGTGAACGGGCGGTACTTCGCCGGGGGCTAATAAAATACTCGCCGCCGGATGCGCGAAAACCTACGTGAAAACGCCGGGAAGAGCGGGGGAGAAGAAGCTCTTAAGAGTCCTCCACCTGAATACCGTAGAGAGTCTCCAACGCCTGCACGTAATCCTCTGCGCGGCCCTCCGACGCCAGCTTCTTGGCGCGCACCGTCGGGGTGTGCAGCAGGGACTTCACCATGCGGCGCATCGCCAGCTCGAACTGCTCCGTCGCCGCACCGCAACCAAACTGGTTACGTACCTTCTCCAGCTCAGAATCCAGCACATCCATAGTGTGCGAACGCAGCGCAACAATCGCGGAGTCAATCGTGCGGGAACGCTGACGAGACACAAACGCCGCCAGCTCAGACTCCACAATGCGCGTAGCCGTCGCCACGGATTCCTCGGTCTCCTCGGGGGCGGCAAGGCGCACCGACTCGAGGGTAATCAGCTCAACATTCGGCAGGTCAGCGACCGAGGGGTCAAAGTCACGCGAAAGCGCCAGGTCGAGGATCGTGTGGTGGCCGCCCGGAATCTGCTCGGGAAGCAGCGGGTCGGATCCGCCGGAGCAGCCAATAATGACATCGGCAGAAGCCATGGCCTGCTCCATGCCGTCCACCGGCACCGCAGAAACCTCGCGCTTTGCCGCGAACTCGGCGGCACGACCCGAACGGGAATTGACCCAAATATCGGTGCAACCGCGCTCGCGCAGCGCCGCAATGGTTGCACCCGCGTAAGCGCCCGTACCAAAAATCAGGGCGCGTCGGGTCGACCAGTCCTTCTCGGCAACCTCATCCGCAAGATCCAGGGCAACAGACACAATCGAGCGGCCCTGGGCGCCAAGCGCCGTGTGCTGACCTACCTGACGAGCCGTATGCGCCGCATGCTCAAACAGCTGCACCAGCTCACCGGGAAGAGCCACGCCCTCCTCCTGAGCCTTCGCCTGCGCGGCAGCCAGGGCGCGGCGTACCTGACCGGCGATTTCACGCTCGCCAACCACGGCAGACTCCAGGCCGGAGGCGACCGTCAGCAGGTGGCGCGCCGCCTCCTCGTCTGCGTACACATCGAAGCTGGAATTGACCAGTTCCTTGTCCAGGCCGGAGGTTTGCGCAATCGAATTAACAATCAGCTCACGAACCATGTGCACATGCGCAGAGACGTGCAGCTGAACATACATTTCAAGACGGTTACAGGTGGCAAGAACTACTGCACCCTTAACACCGAGTTGACGTGCGATATCCGCCGCCAGAACATCGGGTACGCCAGAGGCACCGGCGCTCAACGCAGCGACGGTGGTCAAATCAACGGTGTGGTGCGATGCCACAAATGCATAAGTACTCACTAGAGACTAATCATAACCACGCCGACTAAGCCCCTGTAAAGCTCATAGAACCTAAGTTCCATCATCGTAGGGGGCAAGAAAATCTGCGCGGTGGGGGATGCGGGCACGAAGAGTAGGCACGAACTAAGGCGTCCCTCACCGCTAAGAAAGCCATCATTAGGTAAGAGTCACCATGACATAGTGTCGCAAAAACGCCCACATAAACCTGTCACACTAGAGACTATGAGCGAAAACCAGCACACCACCCCCGCATCGGAAAAGGGCCCCGCGTCGGCACAGGGCACCGCACAGGCACCTTCCCTGCCCGCACACCCCACTGACGCCCAGCGACCCCTGCTCACCGACGAGCAGCTCGCACACCTACCCGCCAACCACCCCCTGCGCGCAGGCACTACCGCCGACTCGCCCATGCTCCGCGCCCTCACCGGCCGCCCCTCCAGCCACCGACCCGTCTGGTTCATGCGCCAGGCAGGCCGCTCCCTACCCGAATACCGCCAGGTACGCGAAGGCATCCCCATGCTTGACGCATGCCTCACCCCCGAGCTCGCCGCAGAAATCACCGTGCAGCCCGTCCGCCGCCACAAGGTCGACGCCGGCATCTTCTTCTCCGACATCGTCATCCCCATGAAGCTCGCGGGCGTCAACGTCGACATCGTGCCCGGTAGGGGCCCGGTCCTCGACCAGCCCGTACGCACCCTCGACGAGGTGCGCGCCCTGCCCGAACTCAAAGACAGCGACCTCGACCCCATCCGCGAAGCCGTCGCCGCAACCGTCGAAATGCTCGGCGACACCCCGCTCATCGGCTTCGCTGGAGCCCCCTTCACCGTCGCCGCATACATGGTCGAAGGCGGCCCCTCCCGCGACCACCTGCGCCCGCGCACCATGATGCACGCCGACCCCGCCGCCTGGCACGAACTCGCCGAATGGGCAGCCCGCACCGCAGGCCAGTTCCTCCGTGCGCAGATCGAGGCGGGCGCATCCGCCGTGCAACTCTTTGATTCCTGGGCTGGTTCCCTCGGCGAAAGCGACTACCGCCGCTACGTGCAGGCGCACTCCGCAACTGCTCTCGATATGGTGCGCGAATACGGCGTGCCGCGCATCCACTTCGGCACCGGCACCACCGCCCTGCTGCCCGCCATGCACGAAGCCGGCGCAGACGTCATCGGCGTGGACTACCGCCTGCCGCTCTCGGCAGCGAACACCCTGCTCAACGGCGCCGTACCCCTGCAGGGCAACATCGACCCGGCACTGCTCGCCGCAGGCAGCGAAAACCTCTACGCACACGTAGACGAGGTCCTCGCAGAAGGCAACGCCGCCCCCTCGCACGTGGTCAACCTCGGCCACGGCGTACCCCCGACCACCGACCCGCAGGTGCTCACCGACCTCGTGGCATATATCCACGAACGCACCGCGCAGGCATAGGATAAATAACGATAAATAGACAGCGCAGATGCTGGACACCCTCCGGCATCTGCACCGAACATCTGCACCCCGAACCAACCACCACACCCGTTACCGCAATGGGCAACTCCACTGCACGCAGACCAAAGGAGAACCACCATGGGCCACACCAACCAGGCACCGCACCGCACCGCACAGGTCAGTTCCTCCGCCGCGCCCCAGAACGCACGAGCTTTCACCCGCAACGAGAAGGCACCCACCGCCATCGTCATCGGCGGCGGCCCCTCCGGCCTGATCTCCGCACGCCGCCTCGCCGCAGCCGGTATGCGCGTCACCCTGCTCGAACAGCGTCACCACCTTGGCGGTGCCGTTGGTGCCCACGAAGTTGGCGGCCTTCTGCTGGACTCCGGCGCAGAATCCTTCGCAACCCGCAGCCCCATTGTCAGCGACCTCGTCAAGGAACTCGGCCTGGGCGACCAGATCGTCACCCCCAACTCCTACGGCTCCTGGCTGTACCTGCCGCAGGGCGCCCGCCGCACCCCCAGCACCGGCATCATGGGTATCCCCGGCAATGTGAACGATAAGTCGCTGATCCCCGTTATCGGTAAGAACGGTCTGCGCCGCGCCCAGGTGGACAAGTTCCTGCCCGTCTCCGCAGGCGAGAACGCGAAGACCCTCGGTGAGCTCGTGCGCATCCGCATGGGCCAGAAAGTGCTCGACAACCTCGTCGCACCCGTAGTCTCCGGCGTGTACTCCACCCACCCCGACAAGCTCGACGTGGACGCCACCATCCCCGGTCTGCGCGAAGCCTTCCGCAAGCACCGCTCCCTCTCCGCCGCAGCGCACGCTTTCCGTTCGGCAGCCCCCGCAGGCTCACAGGTCGCCGGTATCGTGGGCGGCATGAACCAGCTCTCCGAGCGTCTCGTCGAAGACCTGTACGCCGCCGGCGTTCGCATCGTCACCGGATTCGACGTCATCGCCGTTGACCGCGACGAATCCACCGGCCAGTGGTTCATCATCCAGCGCCACACCACCGACGGCGAAAACACCCCCCTCTACGCCGACTACCTGGTGCTCGCCACCGACGGCCCGACCGTGGCACGACTCATCGGACCGCACGTCTCCACCGCACTACCCGCCCTGGAACCCGGCCCCGAAGTCGCCCTCGTCACCCTCGTCGTTGATGCCCCCGCCCTGGACAAGCACCCCCGCGGCACCGGCCTGCTCGTCTCCGAAGAAGCCACCGCCGTACGCGCCAAGGCACTCACCCACGCCACCGCCAAATGGCAGTGGGTCGCCGAGGCAGCAGGCCCCGGACGCCACGTCGTGCGCCTCTCCTACGGCCGCGGCGGCGAAGACGCCCGCTTCTCAGAAGTGGCGCTCGCCGACGAACAGCTCATCACCCTCGCCCTGCGCGACGCCACCCGCATGATGGATGTAGCCCTCACCCGCAGCAACCTCGTTGACGCGGACGTCGTACGCTGGCGCGGCGTACTGCCCGCCTCCACCCCCGGCCACCGCGACCGAGTCAAGGAATTCCGTGAACGCGCTAGCGAACTCGGAACCCTCAGCACCGTCGGCTCCTGGGCGGCAGGCTCCGGCCTGGTCTTAACCGTCAAAGACACCTACGAGCAGATGGACCGCCTCATCTACCACGCGGCACAGGACTGGGAAGGCGTCACCGCACCCAAGGCCGCAACCGCCAAGTAGACGGCGCAGCGGCGGCAGAAGCTCAGCCAATAACTCAGCTCAGCCAGTAACTAGACCAAAAAATTGAGAAAACGCGCAGCTACGGAAGCCGCGCCTCCAGCACAGCGAACCCTCGCTGAAGAAAGGAACACACAATGTCTCACGATCACGCAGCACACGGCCACGGCGGCGCACACGGCGCAGGTCAGGGCGGCTACACCCACGCAGGCCACGGCTACGGCGGCGCACCCAAGGGCTACGCAGTCCAGCACTCCGCAGCTGACGAGAACCGCCGCGGCCGCGAAGAAGGCGAAACCCTGCACTACGCCCTGTACACCGTGTTCGCACGCTCCGGCGCACGCCCCGCAGAGTCCAACACCGACGAGGCACGCGCCGAATTCGAGCAGGTCGTTGAAGCACTGGCAGCAGACGGCGTGACCCTGCGCGGCATCTACGACGTCTCCGCAATGCGCGACAACGCAGACGTCATGATCTGGACCCACGGCGCAACCCCCGAAAAGCTGCAGGCAGCCGTCCGCAAGATCCGCCGCACCGCGCTCTTCGCAGGCACCACCATCGTCTGGTCCACCATGGGTGTACACCGCGAAGCAGAATTCACCCGCAACCATGCACCCGCCTACGCACGCGGCAAGGCACCCGAAGCATGGGTCTGCGTCTACCCCTTCGTACGCTCCTACGACTGGTACTACATGAACCCCGAACGCCGCGCAGAAATGCTCAAGAACCACGGCATGAAGGCAATCGACTTCCCGCAGATTCTGGCAAACACCGTCGCAACCTTCGGCATGAACGACTACGAGTGGGTTCTCGCCCTCGAAGCACCCGAACTCGTTGACCTCGTCGACATGATGCGCCACTTCCGCAACACCGAAGCACGCCTGCACGTGCGCGAGGAAACCCCCTTCTACACCGGCCGCCGCATCGGCGCAGACGAAGTAGCAGAGGTTCTGGCGTGAGCCATCAGCCGAACAACGGCGTAACCCTCAACGGCACGCTCCTGCCGGACGACGTGGTACCCAACCGCACCGACCCGGCGAACACCGCCTCCAACGGCCCCGCCGCGCTCAACGAGCAGATCCTCGGCGACTACCGAAGCGAACGCAGCATCACCCGTGAACGTGCCGAAGAGGCACGCCCCTACGACCTGGTGATTCTCTCCTCCTTCGGTGGCCCCGAGGGGCAGGAGGACGTCATCCCGTTCCTGCGCAACGTGACCGCTGGCCGCGGCATCCCGGATGAGCGCCTCGAAGAGGTCGCCACCCACTACCGCGCCAACGGCGGCGTCTCGCCGATTAACGAGCAGAACCGTGCCCTGCTCGCCGCGTTGCAGCAGGCGCTCGCTGAACGCGGCCCGCACATCCCGATCACCTGGGCGAACCGCAACTGGAAGCCCTACGTGAAGGACGTGCTCGCCGAAGCCTACGAGAACGGCCACCGCAACGTGCTCGTGCTGGCGACCAGCGCCTACCCCGGCTACTCGAGCTGCCGCCAGTACCGTGAGGACTACGGCATGGCGATCGAGCAGCTCGGCCTGGAAGGTCGCGTGCACGTGGGCAAGATCCGTCAGTTCTTTGACGTGCCCGGCTTCTCCCGCGCTTTCGCTGACGGGCTGAAGAACGGCCTCGCCACGGTGCGTGAGCAGCTTGCCGCACGCGATAGCGGTTCGTTGAACCCGCGCCTGCGCATCATGTTCTGCACCCACTCGGTGCCGACCTCCGCGGCGAACGAGGCAGGTCCGCGCGGCGTGAACTACGAGGGCGGCTCCGCCTACGTGGAGAAGCACCTGCAGGTCGCTCGCGCCGTGCTTTCGCTGGTTCGCGATGAGGCCCCGCAGCTTCTGCAGAACGTCGAATGGGAGCTGGTGTACCAGTCCCGTTCCGGCCCGCCGTCCATGCCGTGGCTGGAACCGGACGTCAACGACGCCCTGGAGGCGCTGCCCACCCCCGCCAACCCGGCGGAGGACGGCGAAGCCCCCGTGGAAGGCGTCGTGCTGGTGCCCCTCGGCTTCGTCTCCGACCACATGGAAGTCAAGTGGGACCTGGACACCGAGGCGCTGGACACCTGCGAACGCCTGGGCGTGGTCGCCGTGCGCACCCCCACCCCCGGCACGCATCCGGCGTACGTGGAGTCGCTGCGCCGCCTCATTGAGGAGCGCGTGGAGAACGGCGTTTCAGCCGACCTGCGCCCCGAACGTGAGAGCGTCCTCGCCCCGAGCGCGAGCGGTCAGTACGGCTGGTTCGACGAGTGCGAACCCGGCTGCTGCAAGCCCGGCCGAGGTGCCCCGAAGCCGGTCATCGCCGAATACGCAGCCGATGCTGACGGCGCTGAGGACAGCGCTTCTGAGAACGCACCCGCCAGCCGCTCCGGTGGATGCGGCTCCGGCGGATGCTGCTCCCACTAACACCACCTCTGTAGCTCCGGCTCGCCCCAACGCCCCATAACCGGGGTGAGCGGGGCGGGTCGGAGCCGCACTGCCTACAAGCCACACACTTACAGGCAAGACACGCCTACGGGCTATCACACACATCACCGACAAGGAGAGATATGAGCCATCACGAGTACATCTTGGGCACCCGCGGGTCCGCCCTCGCCCTGACCCAAAGCCGTATCGCCGCCGAAACCGTCACCGCCCTCTACACCGAACATCAGGGGCACCACGGTACCGCAGATGCCGCGGAGGTCGTGGACTTCATCCTGCGCACCGTCAAGACCGAAGGCGACGTGCTCACCGGACCCCTGGCAACCCTCGGCGGCACCGGCGTTTTCGCCGCGGCACTGCGCCAGCGTCTGCTCGACGGCGAGAACGCCTCCGAAGAAAACCGCGTGGACATGGCAGTACACTCCCTCAAGGACCTGCCCTCCGCACCCTGCCCCGGCCTGGTCATCGCCGCAACCCTCAAACGTGAAGACCCCCGCGACGCCCTCGTGGCACGCGACGGCCTGACCATCGACACCCTGCCGGAAGGCTCCCGCGTGGGCACCGGCTCACCCCGCCGCGCCGCTCAGCTGCGTGCACTGCGACCCGACCTTGAAATCGTGGACATTCGCGGTAACGTGGGCACCCGCATCGGCCGCGTCAAGGGCCTGGAAGAGCACGCCGGCAAGCAGGTCGTACTCCGCCAGAACGCTGAAACCTCCGAACGCGCCGACCACGGCGTAGGCACCGAACGCAGCGGCGACTGCGACGCCGTGGTGCTCGCCGTCTCCGGCCTCAAGCGCCTAGGCAAGGAAGAACTCATCACCGAGTACCTTGACCCCACCCGCATGCTGCCCGCCCCCGGCCAGGGCGCGCTCGCCCTGGAAGTGCGCGAAAGCGAGTTCGAGAACCCGGACCCCGCCGTGCTGTCCGACGCCGAGGTGGCGCGCCCGGTGCGTGCCCTCGGCCGCGCCCTGCTTGCCGCGAACCACCACGAAACCCGCCTCGCCGTCAGCGCAGAGCGTGCCCTGCTGCGCCGTCTCGAAGCCGGATGCGCCGCACCCATCGGCGCGTACGCGCAGGTGGTTGAGGGCGACCTGGTGCTTAGCGTTGTGGTGGCGTCCCCGGACGGCACCGACATGCTGCGACACACCTCCGCAACCGCCGAACTAGATGTGCCCGGCGCCGAACGCCTGGGCGTGCGCGTGGCAGAAGACCTGCTGCAGATGGGTGCCGCCGCCCTTGCCGGTTTGGACCTGAAGTAGGGGTCATGTCTGCCGCTAGCCCGCAAGCTGAGTCCGCGCAAGCTGAGTCACCGGAAATTGATACCCCGCGCACGGTTCTGCTGACCCGCTCCGCCGCCCAGGGCGCCGCCTTCGCACGCGCCCTCACAGAGGAATGTGCCCAGAACCGCCTGGGGGAGTGCCGAGTACTCTTCGCATCCCTACAGCAGGCACGCACCGTCAAGCCGGGCGCAGAACACGCCGCCGCGCTGGAGGCGCTCGCCTCCGGTCGCTACGCGTGGGTGAGCTTCACGAGCGCCAACACGGTTCGCGCCTGCGCCGAGCTGTGGGGTGCGGAGTTTGCCCGCGCCTGCGCGAGCGGGGGAGTGCGCGTCGCCTGCGTGGGTGCGGCAACCGCCCGCGCCGTGCATAGTCAACTGGGGCTGGACACGGATTTTCAGCCGCAAGTGCAGAGTGCCGTGGGTATGCTCGCGGAGTTTGAAAAGCCTGCAACCGAGCCCGCCGCCGTGCTGGTTCTGGAAGGCTCCAACGCCCGCCCGACCCTGCGCGAAGGCCTCAAAAACCTGGGCTGGGACAGCCGCCGCTGCGTGCTCTACGACATGGTGCCCGCCGAGCAGGTAGCACCCGGCGAGCTGAGCCTCAGCACCGCCCGCGCGCTCGTACAGGGGAATGCCGTAGATGCCGCCGCCCCGGAAACCCCCTCGCCGGATGTGCTGGTGGTGACCGCCCCCTCCCGCCTGCACGCCCTACTCGACGGCGCACCCGCGCTATCGCCTGAATCTGTGCCGCCGGTGGTGGCAATTGGGGCGAGTACCGCCTCCGCATGCCGCGCCCTGAACCTGCGCTACGTGCAGGCTGACTCACCGTCACCGCAGGATTTGGCGCGCGCCGCCGCGTCCCTCATGTAGGCGCATCCCTCATCTAAGACCTCATATTATTTCGCAAGAATTTTCAGGAGAAATCATGAACCTCACCCGCCGCCCGCGCCGCCTGCGCACCACCGCAGCTATGCGCTCCCTCGTCGCTGAGACCACCCTGCGCCCCGCGCAGCTGATTCAGGTGTTCTTCGTTCGCGACGGCATCGACGAGCCGCAGCCGATTCGTTCGATGCCCGGTCAGTACCAGCACACCCTGGAGAGCATCATTCCCGCCGTGCGTGAGGCCTACGAGGCGGGCATCCGTTGCATTGACCTGTTCGGTATTCCCCGCGATGAGGATAAGGACGAGGTCGGCTCGACCGCCTGGGATCCGCAGGGCATCCTGAACCGCGCGATTGCCGTGTGCCGTGAGGAATTCGGCGACGACCTGGTGGTCATGGCTGACACCTGCCTGGACGAGTTCACGAGCCACGGCCACTGCGGCGTGCTGGTCGATGACGGCCACGGCACCCTCGTGGTGGATAACGATCAGACTGTGGAGCTGTACTGCAAGATGGCGGTTTCGCAGGCGCGTGCGGGTGCGCACACGGTGTCCCCGTCGGGCATGATGGACGGCCAGATCGCGGCGATGCGTGCCGCCCTGGACGAGGCAGGCTTTGAGGATGTGTCGATTCTGGCGTATTCGGCGAAGTACGCTTCGGCGTTCTTCGGGCCGTTCCGTGACGCGGTAGAGTCGACCTTCAAGGGCGACCGTAAGACCTACCAGCAGGATCCGGCGAACCGCCGCGAGTCGCTGCTGGAGGTGCGTGCTGACCTGGAGGAGGGCGCGGATATGGTGATGGTGAAGCCTGCCGGTAGCTACCTGGATATTGTGCGTGAGGTGGCGGAGTTTTCGCCGGTGCCGGTGGCGGCGTATCAGGTGTCGGGTGAGTACGCGATGATTGAGGCTGCTGCGGCGAACGGCTGGATTGACCGTAAGGCTGTGGCGCTGGAGTCGCTGCGCTCGATTCATCGTGCCGGTGCGGATGTCATCCTGACCTATTACGGTACCGAGGCGGCAGGCTGGCTACGCGAGCTGGACGCCTAAATCCCCTTCTAGACGCTGAGAAGCCACATGCTGTACGAGCAGCATGTGGCTTCTCGCCATTTAAACCCATAACTTTATCAGCTAAGGGAAGAAGAAAGAAATATTTTTAATAAAAAAAATTTCACAATAACTGACAATATTCTGTATTTATGTAGAGAAAATATAATTCTTTGACTGGGTGATGATACCCGGATGTAGATTAGAATATTTATATAATGGGTGCAATATTCTAAAATAGGCAGTTAGGGTCATCATTATATGAAATTTCTGGAGACCATCTTTTGATTTGCAGAGTAGTATTTTGGGCAGTCTGGAATCGGATGTAATTATTAGATAATAAGTCTTTTGGTATTTTGTTAACTACAAAAGCCACCGACGATTTCGACCTTGTGACAGCTAGATACAATAATGAAGCAGACTTATCTCCAAGGTATTTTTTGTCGAATATAAATTTTTCTATCGATTCAGAGGCCAAGATTGCTAGCCTTTCGAACTCCTTTCCCTTGACTTCAAAGAAAGACGCAGGTTCTAGGTCATCAAACTCTTTTCTTGAGCCTCTGTTATACCTAACGATATAGGGTTCATATTTTTCAATGTATTTCCCTAGATTATCTGCAGATAAATAGAATAGTCCAGTATGATCTAATGTTGAGTTTTTGTCCGAGATAGTATTTGTAAATTTTTCATCTGGCTTAAAAATTGAGTCAGAAAAAGTGGCTATGCTTTGAGGGAATCGGTATGTTGTATCAAATTTTTTGGTTTCTAGATTTTGTTGTTTTTTAAACCAAGATTTTGAGAATTGAAAATCCGAAATATCCTCATTGTCTGATGGTTTTGTGTCTTCTCTTAATCCTATCTGGCGAATATCTCCGTACAAAAGTATTTTGCATCCATTCTGCTGATTTAGTAAAAGTCCAAGTATTTTCAGTCCCTCGTTGCTCATTAACTGCACATCGTCGATTATTATATACTGAAACATTTTACTGAGGTTAACTATAGAATTCGGGAATTCTGATATGATATGCAAGGTGATAATTTCAATATATAAGTATTTAACTTTTCCCTCTGGCGTGAAAGCATTGTCCTTAAAATTATAATAATTAAGGTCATGCTTTCCTGTTCTAAATTCATCTTTTTCTGCCTCTGTGGGATAATCTATGCCAGAAATCATATGCTCCAGGAATATGGCTGGGCTATAAGGTCTTATTATGCAATCAACAAGGAATCTGTGCCAGCTTTTAATTGGAGGGTCTTCTTGAGGGCGCAAGTCATCTAAATTAAACATATTTAGGATTTCCCGGCCACCATCCTTAGAGCAATGGATTATAGATATTTCATCGTAAGATTTATAATTTTTTGTAAAATTAGCAATATCTGTAGTTTTACCTGACCCAGCAGGGCCATGAAAAAATTTATGCATGCGGTTCCCCTGTTTTAGACAAGTTTTGTAAATCATTTATTGCATCCTTAATGTACTTTGGGGGGTTTAAGGTAGGCATTTCAGATAATTTTAATGCTGTATCTGTTTTGGATGCTTTCATATTTTCTGGTGTGTATTCTGCGGCGGTGAGGATGTCTCGATTGACTTTATAAATCTGATCCTCAAGAGTCACCCCATCATTCTTCTTACCTACATACATACTTCTCAGACCTTTCTTTAGGTATTCTTTAATTTTGTTTTCCCAATGGTTTACATTCTTACCGTCGTTATCCCGGAGTGCAAACAGCTGCCGATTTACTATATGAGCAAGCTCAAAACATCTAGCAAAAGAAACTCCACGAATGGACATCACATCAATTCCTTGAGATTCAGGGGAATTTCCAGTCATATCTGTGAACATTTTATTGAATATAATTTCATCGCTTGGTCCTTCGACAATAATAATTTTGTCTGCGAGAATAAGTCGAAGTGTATCAAATCCAGACACCTTCTTAAAAAATTGAATAGTATCTTTTTTGAGGTTTTCAAAAACCTGAGTATTATCTCCATTAATGAGTATAAATTTATCAAGGCCTAGACGATTTAAAACAAAAGGACTATGGGTTGTAATAAATACTTGCCGTTCAATAGTCGTTTCTTCTATAATCGTCAAAAATTCTCGCAAATGAGTATGTGATAGATGATTTTCAGGTTCTTCAATAAATATATATTCATTTTTATTGGATGGATTATTTAGGAGAAGTCTTACTTTTGCAATTACCTGAGAGCCTTGACCGGCCATGGAGAACGGTAAATTATCAATGCTTGGTGCTATGACGGAGTTCCAAGTACTTGCCCCTGACTCCATAATCTGAAGTTGGACTATGCCCTTTTTTGACGTGCTAGGAGGTAAATTTTTTGATACTCTTTTGTTAATTTCAGTCAAAGCGCTGCTAGTAAGGGAATAATGGAGTCTGCGATATTCTAAAGCTATTTCATTTTTATCCTGAAAACTAAGGTTTTCATCTACGACCTGTTTTGTGTATTGGTCAAGCCCTTTGGAGGAGTGTATCGAACTTGAATCAATACTTAAAATTTTTTGCAATTTTACTCCGCCAACAGAACGTCCGCTAAAGCCGCGCCAACTCATTGAATAGTATTCAGTGGGGATTACGGGTGGGATTTCTTTATCTTTTGAAAAATATTCTTTTATTTCTTGTTCGTAGTCTTTATTGAATTTAATTGTTAAGGAAATTCCTGTGGACTCTTCTTGTTTAATATTGTGCATCCCGGATAAAATTTGGTCAGCCCCATTAGGTGTATCGAAGTGTACTTCTATATATATTGAAGGAAGAGTCTGAAGTGCATCATTAATTTCTTTAGAATTTAATTCATCAAAGAATTCTTGGACTCCCTCTGCATTGAACCAGTATGGATTGGGAGTGTCCTGTACCCTTGCTGAGCCAGATTTTTTTTCAATGCATAATTTAATTGCTTCTAGTAGGGTAGATTTTCCTGAGTCATTGGCTCCGACAAGGATATTTATCCTTTCATTAGGGATGAAAGAAAAATCTTTAAATTTTTTATATCCGTTAATGTGTACTTTAGTAATCAAGGTGGCTCCTTTGCGACTAATCGTTATGCGAAAGATCTGGTGAATTTTTTGTTTTAGTTTAAAAAGTGTTACTAGATTGATAAATTATTTATATCCGGAATAGATTTTATCATGTTTTTGTTCTAAAAATGTGAGGCGGACGCCTAACCCCTCCCCTCATTTAATGCCGAGAAGCCACATGTGGCTTCTCGCCGTTTTATGCTTGTTCTTCGCTGACTGGCTTGTACCCGAGGGAGGTGCACACAACGTTGCCGTTGGTGAAGTATTCCGCGAGTTTCTCCCGGTCGGCGGGGGAGCGCAGGTCCGCCCAGCGTTCCTGCTCAAGGCAGAACGCGACCTGGGAGGTCAGGCAGACGACCCGCTCATCGTGCACCGCCACAATGTGCCTGCGCAGCCACGGCATGCGCTGAGCGAGGTTCGGCGGGATTTTGGACGGCACCTTGATTTCTATCTGCCATTGCGAGGGCTCGTAGAAGGTCGGCTTGATTTGTTCAGGGTTCTTCGGGAAGACACAGAACTCCTCAATGTCGGGGTAACTGTACTTCTTCGCGGGCAGGAAAAGCCGCCCAACGTAGAACGAATCGGGGTTGAACAGCAGGTAGACCTTCAAATAATGCCAACGCAACGCTAACGCCGCTGAGGCAGTAACCGCCAGCATGATTGAGGCGCTACCAATAGGCATTGGCGGGGTGTACAAAATCGTCCAGCCGACCAGGGAGTAGATGAAGACGATAATCGCCAGCACCAGCGCCACCACCACGGTCACGCAGAGCCCCAGGTAGAGTCTAGGCGTCGAACGCACCGGTTTGGCTTGGGGATGTGCGTCCTGCGGAGCAAAGAACGCGTCAATACGGTTCAGCATTTCGCCCAGGACTTGGGGCATACCCGCGGTGTGGTTATCGAGGTTGAAGTAGCGGGAGCTACGCCAAATGAAGCGGCTCCAGCACGCACCCAGATAAACCATGTAGAACGGCAACACTAGTGCCGGTAGCAGGATGCCGTCACGGGCAATGTCCTTGTACAGCAGAAAGATGGACCGCGCGATAATGCAAGCCCACACGTACATGACGGCGTGCATCCACGCCTCAAACTTGGATACGCCAGAAATGCGATCGAGTTCTTTCCTGGCGCGGGTGAGGTTGGAACGCAGCTTATGTTTGGGGAGCGGGTCGCCGTCCAGGGAGTGGCGTTCGGCGTACCTCATCGCTTTGTCTACGGGGGAGCCTTTGTAGAAAACGTGCAGCCGTCTCGCTTCTTCCTTGCTCATGGTTGAGGAGTAGGCGATATCGACTGCTACGCACACCACCAGATACAGCAGGAAGGCGATGAGCCATATGTAGCGCAACGGCTCTAGGGGTATCCCCAAAGCGCTTAGCTCCATGAGTTGTCCTCTCTACGGGTATCGGTGATGGTGTGTCTACGATGCTGAGAAGCCACATGAGTTTCGAAAAGCAACATAAAACGTGGCTTCTCGAAACACATGTGGCTTCTCGCGGTATAAGAGCGGTTAAGAGCAGTCCGCCTACTTGTACTGCGCCTTCTGGAAGGACGCGCGGCGTGCCGCCTCCTCCGCATGCTTACCGGCAGGCTTGTACCCCATGGTCGTGCAGATTACGCGGCCGTCCACGAAGTACTTCGCCAACATTTCGCGGTCCGCCGGCGAATCCAGCTGCGCCCAGCGTCCCTGCTCAATATTGAACGCAATCTGCGCCACCAAACAATCAATCTGGTGCTCATTCAGCGAATAGTCGTGCTTGCGGCCGCCGGGGAGCAGAATCTCCAGCGTCCACTGGCTCGCGTCCTTCGGGTTCAGCTTGATAGCGTCCGGGTTCTTCGGGTACACACGGAATGCGCGAACCTCAGAGTAGGGGCGGGACTTCGCCGGAAGGAGCAGACGCCCAGCCTGGAACGAATCCGGGTTGTACAGCACGTAATCGCGGCTACGCATCAGCAATATGATAATCAGCAGAACGCCCGCCGCCAGCAAGAACCAAGACGCGTTACCAATATAAATCGCTTCCCAATCCTCACCGATGCTCCAGCCCGCCAACGAAACCAGGAAGACCGAGGCGAGCAGGAACGCAATACCGTTGAGCACCCAGTAGACGGTGCGGTCGTCACGAATCGGCTCCACGCCCGGCACGGTGCCGCGCACACGGAACGGGGCGCTCAGCTTACCCAGCGTCGCCGAGTAGATGCGCGGCATGCCCAGCACACGGTCGTCTTTGCTGTATCCGCGAACTGCACGCCACTGACGGCGGCCAATACGCGCACCCAGGTACACCATGAGGAACGGCAGAAGCAACGCCGGCAGCACAACGCCGTCGTACACAATATCCCAGTACAGGGTGAAAATGGAGACCGCCACAATCCAGCCCCACAGGTACATGACCGTGTGGAACCAGCCGCCAAACACGCCGGCGCCCTCAATGGAATCCAGCTTCTTCTTCGCCTTCTTCGTGGCGCTACCCTTGCGGGAGGAGCTCAGCGGCGCACCCATCGCGGTGCGTTCCGCGGTGGCGCGGCGCGCCTCATCAACGGGCGAACCGGATACCTCAAGGTACAGTTCGGCTGCCTTCTCCTTCTTGATGGGCACCGGGTAGGCGATATCCACCAGCAGGCACAAGCCCAGGTACACCATGAAGGCGATCAGCCACACGTCGCGTAGCTGCTCCATAGGCAGTCCCAGAGCGCTCAAATCCATGAGCGGCTCACCTCCTTACTTCCCCCGGACTCTACGCGGAAGCAGCCGCAGCGGCTGCAGCCGGAAGAGCCGAGATGATACGGTCCATCGCCTCATCATTGTGGGCGGCAGAAACGAACCACGCCTCGAACGCGCTCGGCGGCAGGTACACGCCGGATTCGAGCATGGAGTGGAAGAACGCGTTGTAGCGGCTGGTTGCCGAGGCCTTGATGTCGGCGTAGTTGTGCACGCCCTCCTGAGAGGTGCCGAACGCGACCGAGAAGAGGTTACCGGCGTTCTGGATGGAGTGGTCCACACCGGCGGCGTTGAACGCCTCGGTCAGCGCCTGCTGCAGCTGGGCGCTGCGCGAATCCAGGTGCGCGTAGACGGCGGAGTCAGCCAGGGTCAGGGTCGTAATGCCCGCCGCGACGGACAGCGGGTTACCGGAGAGGGTACCCGCCTGGTAGACCGGGCCGACCGGCGCCAGGTGCTCCATGACCTCACGCTTACCCGCCAGCGCCGCGATGGGCATACCGCCACCAATGACCTTGCCGAACGTGAAAATATCGGGAACCCAGCCGCCATCCTCGGGAGCCGCGTAACCCCAGTAACCAGCCGAAGACACACGGAAACCGGTCAGCACCTCATCAAAAATCACGAGCGCACCGTTCGCGTGCGCAATCTCGTGCAGGCCACGGTTGAAACCGGGCTCGGGGGTGACAACACCCATGTTGCAGGGCGCCGCCTCAGTAATAATCGCGGCAATCTGACCCTCGTGGTTCGCGAACGCCTCACGCACAGCGTCCAGGTCGTTATAGGGCAGAACGATGGTCTCCGCGGCGGTTGCGGCAGTCACGCCAGCCGAACCCGGCAGCGCCAGGGTAGCCACACCCGAACCAGCCTCAGAGAGCAGAGCATCCACGTGACCGTGGTAGCAGCCCGCAAACTTAATAATCTTGTCGCGACCGGTCACACCGCGCGCCAGACGAATCGCAGTCATGGTCGCCTCAGTACCGGTGGACACCATACGCACCTGATCAATCGCGCCAGGAATCACCGCGTTAATACGGTTGACCACCAGCTCAGCCAGCTCAGCCTCCGGCGCGCTCGCCGCACCAAAGGACAGGCCGCGCTCAGCCGCCTGCTGAACCGCCTCAACCACCTGCGGATGCGCGTGACCCAGAATCGACGGGCCCCACGAGCAGACCAGGTCAACGTACTCGTTGCCGTCCGCATCGTACAGGTACGCGCCCTTAGCCTTCGCCGCAAACGCAGGAGTGCCGCCCACAGAATTGAAGGCGCGCACCGGGGAATTCACGCCGCCGGGAATCACCGCGCGAGAACGCTCAAACAGCTTCTCGCTGGCTTCGTGGTGCAGCGGGTGAGTAGAAGAGGAAGTCATCGTATCGGTGCCTTTCAAACGAGACGGCGAACTAAAGAATTACAAGGGACGACGCACGGCAGGCGACAGAGCCCGCACGTTACTAACGTCCCGTACCCTAACCATCATAGGCGCTACAGATGAACCGCAGGTGACAAGCACCTGAACGTACCGAAAGGTGACGATAAAACACAACAGACAAGTTAGAGAACAGAGAGGATGCGCAACGCGCTAACGCAGGTGCCGGTCAGTATCCAGGCGGTTGAGCACCTGAGTGTCCTGATCGAACAGCCAGTTCTTATCAAAGAGCAGACGCACAAACGCCAGGCCCATACCCAACGCCATGAAAATCAGCAGGGACTGCACGAAACCGCTCGCCGCCGAGTACATGTCACCGCTGGCAAAATGCGACATTGAACGGTAGAACGGAACACCCGGAACCATCGTCACCACCGCCGGAACCGACAGGGAAATACGCGTGTACTTACGCTGATGCAGCGGCGCCACAATCTCAGCCAAAATACCCACACCAAACACGGCAATCGTCGCTGCCATATGCGCGGGCATGCCCGCCTCCACCATATGAATACGGACGGGGTTCGCCACCGCAGCAATCACGCCACCCCACACACACGCCACCGGGGAAGCGGCAAAAAGCATCGCGAAGCCAGCCGCCGCAACACCCGAGGAAAGCACCTGCAACACCAAATACAGGGTCGGATCCAGGTTAAGAGGCGCAGGAGCCGCCAACGGCAGGTGGAAGAGCGAACCCAAAACCCACACCGCAAACGACGCACTCAGCAACAACAAACCCACATAGGTTAGACGCGAAATACCCGCCAAAAAGTCCATGCGGGAAATATCGAGCATACCCGTCACCATCGGGAAACCGGGCACCAAGAACAGTACCGACGAAATAAAACCAATCATATGGTTCGGGCTAATCCAACCCGCCGCGACCAGCACATTAACAAGCGCAATGTACAGGCCCGCCGCCAGGAAGCCGCACGCCATCCACGTTGCCAAATGGCTCACCCCGCGCTTGAGCAGAGTCGAACGCAAAAACTGGCCGGCACCCGCCGCGAAGAACACCACCGTGCACTCCACCAGACCGCCACGGTTCAGGAACGCGAACCCGGCACACGCCACCGCCGACGCCAGCGCCAACATCCAGCGGGTGTACAGAGGCTTCGCCGAATCAATAAGGTCCAGCTCGGCGTTCGCCTCCGCCGGAGTAATCTTTTCAGGAAGCTCAGAAATGAACTTACCCAACTGATCCAGCTTATGAGCGTTAATGCCCATGGTGCGCTGCTCGGCCACTTCGGTGCGGAAGTTACCCTCCGTGTACGAAGAGGTCGAAATCTCGGTGAAGGTCACCTGCGCGTGGTGCTCCTTCAGACCCACAGCCTTTGCCAAACGCGCCATCGACGCCTTAATACGGTATGCGCTCGCACCCGACTTCATCAGGATGCGGCCCAGGCGGAGCACCACCTGCGACTGCGCCACCAGGTGCTCATGAGCCAGACGGGTAGACCCCAGATAAATACTGCGCGTATTAGTGTCAGGGTACGGCTCGGTAGTGCGGGGCTGATCATCCATGAGAGGCCTTCCGGGTCGTGCTATTCACGTGCTATTCGTGTAGGTGCGGTTACCTTCTAGCATAGGGGAGAAGCCCCTGCGGGGATAGTGTCAGCCCGTCAGTAAAGGAGAGGTGTTTGGGGATGCTGCCTAGGTTTTTAGCGGCGCAGTTTTATCGGCGCACCGGCCAGCGGCCGTCAATGACCTCAGATTCCTTACCCGGCTGCGTTCGCAACCACGCCTGGAAGCTCGCCGCCTGCTCCGCCGCCCACTGAATCTGCTGCTCGTGCAGCTGGCGCGCATCCACGTTGAGAACCTCGGGGAACTGCTCGGTCAGCTTCACCAGCAGACGCTCCGCCGCCAGGGCATCATCAGCGGACGTGTGCGCATTCTCCAGGGAGACACCGTACTCGGCGGCAAGAACCTCAAGGGTGCGCTTGCCGCGCTTACGCGGAATCACGTGCTTATGCAGAACATACGGGTCGAGCACCACACCCGGCGGCAGCTCGCCGTTGGCAATATTGTGGCGCAGCATCTCGTGGTGCAGCACCGAAAAATCGTAGGCGGCATTGAACGCAATAATCGGCACACCATCAATATTGAGCGCACCAATCGCGCCGGCAAGCTCCCACACGACCTCACGGGCGGGACGGCCATGCTCACGCGCGTACTCAGTCGTAATACCGTGCACGGCGGCGGCACCGGCAGGAATCTCAACGCCGGGGTCAGCCAGCCACTCGCCACGGCGCACCACATTACCCTGAGGGTCCAGCAGGATCAGGGAAGCAGTCACGATGCGGGCGGTGGTGACGTCCACACCGGTGGTTTCAAGGTCAAAAGTGGCGCGCAGGCCGTTCATCCAGGTCATGCTATAAGACTAACCCAGCGGCGGTGCAGGCGCGCGCCCGGTGGTCACGCGGCTAAACCATAGTTAGAGGAGAGGTCGTTGTCGTAGATATCGGCTACGTTTTTAGCTGTAACGAACCTGAATCAGAACAGATTCTTGGTAGAACCCATAAAATATTTGTATTCATTTTGAGACTGGAAGACAGGGCTAGAGGGTGAATATAAGAGAATAACAGTGAAATATCATGTAGCATAGGGATGTTATATCCTTTAGTCACTCATCTTCTGGAACGTGAAGGTTCCATCTCTAACACTTATACTAAATCTTCATTTTATAGTATTTTTAAATATGAATTTATGCAGTTATTTCAAGGAGGAAGTTGTGAAATATTTTATTGAGAATATGGGGCCCATCCGATATGCTGAATATTCTCTTGATTCATTCAATGTTGTGTGTGGAATGAATAATACTGGAAAGACGTATATTACATATAGTTTATTTGGTTTCCTGAGTGGGTGGGAGGAAATCTTTGAATCTATGCTACACCACCCTGAAGTAGAGAAAACCCCAATTAATTTAAATGATCTTATAGAGTCTGAAGAATTAAAAATTGATTTGAATCTCTACTATGGAGAGTTATCGGATGGAGTAACAATTCTTCAGGACGTTTTGAATAATCTATGTGATGTTTATTCAAAAAACTTGGGTGCTATATATGCGGCCGAAGAATCAAAATTTGCCAACAGCTCTCTATCTATTCAAATAGATGAAGTAGATGTTAAGAAAATCTTTGATTCGGAGTGGAGCTTTACCGTCGGTATTCCTACCTCTCTGAATAATGAAAATAGCGGCGTTCAATTTATGCCTGTTCTTGTTGAAAAAAGGAAGAGTGATTTCGGTGTTTATTTTAACTTTGGAGACATCTCGGGTGCCGGATTACCGATCCTTTCCAATTATGAAAAAAAATTAATTGATGCGTTTAATAGAAGTATGTCATATATGATTGTTCAACATGTCCTTCGTGCACTTTTTCCTCGTCCATATATTTCAAGTGCCGAGAGGACTGGTATTGTGACTTTCAGGGAGGATTTAGTTTTCGCTCGACAAAAATTTGTTACTTCAATAGTTTCAAAAGCAAAAAATCGCGGTAATAGCAGAAATAGAGTTTTGTTTGACTCCTTGTTTAATGACGATGAATTGGTTGACCCTAAATATGATTTTGAATACGCTTCTGGGGTTCAAGCTAATATTGATTTTATGACCAAGATTGGAACTGTAGTGAAAAAGAATAGCTACATTAAGCAAGAACATGAAAATATTCTTCAATATTTTTTGAAGATTAGTGAGGGTGAGTATAAATATTCTGGTTCATCTATTGGTTATTTTTCATCTAGAATGCCGCGTAAAAAGTTTGGTATTGATGAAGTTTCCAGCTCGGTCAGGGCACTGGCAGATTTGTGGTTATTTCTCCGATACTACGCTCAAGAGGGGGATTTGCTGATTATCGATGAGCCCGAATTGAATTTACATCCCAAGAACCAACGTTTTATGGCGCGCCTGCTGGCTATGATTTCACGAGCTGGTATTAATGTTCTTATTACAACTCATAGCGAGTATATTCTTCGAGAGTTGAACTATCTAATTCACCTGCGTTCCGTGTGGGGTAAGATGGATCATGATAATGATCTTGTCGCAGAGTATGACCAATCCATGTTGCTTAATTATAAAGAAGTGAATGTTTGTGTTACGGGAATTAATGGTGTCCTTGTTCCAGGAAATAAGAGGAAGACTAAAGTTAATACTCTATTCAAGGTTGAAACTAATGAGTATGGAATTAAAATGGATTCATTTAACGATGTGATAGATGAAATGAATAAATTGGAAGATTATATCTACTGGGGATTGGAATGATTACTCTATTTGAAAATCTTTTCGATAGAGGGGTAATTAATTTGCCAAGTGGTGCTGATGGCATTTTTTTTCTTAAGGAGCCAGCACGTCCGGATTACCCTGGATATACTCTTCGGATTAGAGGTATATCGAAAAGGGCATATATGATTGGGATAGACGAACACTTTAATGTGGATTCTATTTTTGGAAGTTGTCATTCGCAGGCAAAACGCCCCGACTATCTAATTATTGACCCCGATAATTCCGTTGCTTGCGTTATTGAACTAAAAGGAACGGGTAGCTGGAACACTCTGAGGCGCCCCGATATTGTAAGCCAACTGAAGGGGGGAGAGGCGTTCCTGAAATATTGTGAGATTTTAATTAAAACTTTTGTTTCGGGTAAAAGTGATGACTCTTGCGGCTCTCCGTGTCGATGGTGTGATAAGGAATATGAATCTCATGGATATAAAATTCGATATGTTTGCATTTATGGTCTTGGTGCTCCCAATCGTATAAATGGCAAAAATAAATATGTGGGTGCCGGGGCTCCTAAGCGAAGAGTTGGACCTCCTCGAAATAGGAATGTTAAGTCTAATAATATTGAAAATACTCCGGATAATTTTGCAAAGTTTGGTCCTGCAGACCTCCTCTTGAGCAGTGATTCTGAGTGCGTGGAGATTTATTGGACCAAAGTTTTGTATGGAGATAACAACTAGAGGACTCTCGAGAGGAGAATAATGACGGGCGGCGGGGCGTACCCGCCGCCCACCCGATAGACTGAAACCATGACAACCCAACTTCTCACCGGCATCCCCGGAACCGGTAAAACCCACCACCTCACCGAACGCGCCCTGCGCTACCTCGCCGACGGGAACGACCCCGCCCGCCTGCTCATCCTCGCACCCACCCGCACCGCCGCGACCCGCATGCGAGACACCATCGCCGCATCCAGCGACCGAAGCCTCTCCGTAGCGCCCACCCGCGCCTGGGCCGCATACGCCTTCGACCTGCTCAAACGAGCCCAAACCCGGGGGCTACTCAGCGGTGTAGAAGGCAACCTCAAACTCCTCTCCGGCCCCGAACAAGACGTCATCATCGGCGAACTACTCGCCAACCACGCCGAAGGCATCGCACCAGGACCCGCCTGGCCCGACGTACTCCGCGACGCCCTCGCAACCCGCGGATTCCGCCACGAAATCCGCGACTTCTTCGACCGCATGGCAGAATACGACCTCACCGCCGAGGATGTACACGCCCTCGCCACCGAACACAACCAGCCCGCCTGGCACGCCCTCGCCCAACTGCACACCGAATACCGTGCCGTGCGAGCCCTCCGCGCCAAAAACGCCTACGACCCGGCAGTACTCATCAACGACGCCTGCCGGCTACTGCTGCGCGCCCCCGAATTCCTCGCCGAAGAACGCCGCCGCTACGACCTGATCCTCATCGACGACGTGCAGGAACTCAGCCCCTCCATCTACCGACTGCTACGCCTCATCGCCGCAGAAGTCGCCCCCGCAGACGCCGCGCACCTGACCGAAACCCACCCCGACCTCTTCGCTGAAGGCCCCCAAGTTGTCATGACCTACAGCGACGAAGCCGTCGTCCAGGGCTTCCGAGGCGCCCGCCCCGACCTCGTCACCACCCTGCAGGCAAGCTTCCCTAGCATGCGCACCCGCACGCTCACCACCTCATACCGCCTGCCCGCACTCATGATGCCGCTCGTGGCGGACATTCGCCGCCGCCTGCCGCGCTACACCCGATTCGTGCCGCTCACCGCCGAACAGGAAAGGGCGAAGAACGGCGCGCAGGAGGGGTCGAAGAACGGTGTACTGGAAGGGGTAAAGAACGGTGCGCCCGCAACCTTTGGACGCATCAACACCACCCCCGCCGACGAAGCCCTCACCTGGGGCGCCGCCGACGAACCGCTGTTGCACCTGGGCGCCGACGGCAAAATCCTCGACCCCGCACACTACCGCACCGCACCCGCCGGCGTGTATAAGTATGCGCTCTCTAGCTCTCAGGACGAGGCGAACCTCATCGCCCAAATGCTGCTCGAAGAACGCATCTACGGCAACCACCCCTACCGCGAGTCCGCCATCATCGTGCGTAACGGTGCGGACGTGGCGCGCATCCGCCGAGTGCTCTCCTCGAACGGTATTCCGTCGCGCACCTCCGCGGCGCTCGTGCCGGTGCGCGACGAACCCGCCGTGCGCCCCTTCCTCGATGCGCTCAGCCTGCTCGTCTACGCCCGCAAGCGCGGCGAGAAGGCGCTGAACCCCGCCGTGCACATGCCTGCTGGAGAAGGTACAGAGGTGGGGGAACACGGCGGTTACGAAACCCTCAGCGCCACCGAAGCTGAAGAGCTCATGCGCCGAAGCCTCAACGACGTCATCGCCGAAGAAAGCCGCGCCAACCCCCTCGGCGGCGCGCAGAGCGCCATCACCCTGCTCACCTCCCGACTCGGTGGCGCATCCAGCATGGACGTGCGACGACTCCGCCAGCAGCTGCGCTCCATCGAACTGCAAAGCGGCGGCCACCGACCCAGCGACGACCTGCTCCTCGGCGCCCTGCTACACCCCGAAACCCTCCCCGAAGAGGGCGTAGGGCGCGCCGTGCACCGCATCGCCGCCGTGCTTTCCGCGGGACGCAAGGCACTCGCGCGCCCCGAATCCACCAGCACCGAAGTGCTCTGGGCACTCTGGGAAGCCAGCGGCCTCGAAAAGGTCTGGGTCGCCCAGACGCGTAACGCAGGCCCCGACGCCGATGCCGCCCACCGCAACCTTGACGCCATGGTCGGCCTCTTCGAAGCCGCCGACCGCTTCGACGAGCAGATGCGCGGCGCCGGTGCCGAACAGTTCCTCGACTTCATCGACGCGCAGGACCTGCCCATGGACACCCTCGCCGCCCGCGGCGTACGCCAAGACGCGGTCGAAATTCTCACCCCCGCGCTTGCCGCCGGTCAGTCCTGGCGCACCGTATATGTATGCGGTCTGCAGGAAGGCACCTGGCCCAACACCACCGTGCGCGGCTCCCTGCTGGCTACCGGCGACCTCGTGGACCTGTGCGATGCGCGCATCCGCCAGCGCGCACAGCAGCAAGCGGGGGAACAGCCGGTGCCGCCCGCCCGCATCCGCAGCTACCCCGAACGCGTGCGCGACACCCGCCACGACGAGCTACGCATGTTCGCCGTTGCCGCCACCCGAGCCAGCACCCGCCTCGTGCTCACCGCCGTACGCAACGACGATCAGGCACCCGGCGAGTTCTTCGACTTCGTGCTACCCACCGACGCGGTCGGCGAGTCCACGGACGTGCCCATCACCCGCGTGCGCCGCCCCGCGACCCTGCGTTCCCTCGTGGCGGAGCTTCGCCGCACCCTCGTTGAGGAATCGATGAACGCGATGCGTGCCGAAGACGCCCAGCAGGAGGACACACAGCAGAACGGCGCGCAGATGCACAACGCACCGGAGGAAGATACGCTCACCCCGGAGGCTTCCGCGTACCGACTCGACGCAGCCTCCCGCACTCTGGCGCGCCTGGCGAACGCCCAGGCACCCGGCGCCGCACCCGACGAGTGGTGGGGTCTGCTGCCGCTTTCTAGCACGGAGCTGCTCTTTGCGCACCGCCCGGCAGATCACGCTGAGCTGGACGAAAACCGCGGTGAAGACGGCGAAGAACAGGCTGAAAACCCTCCCGAAAACCCTCCCGAAAACCCTGGCCGCCGCACGATTACGCTTTCGCCCTCACGCCTGGAAACCATCCACAGCTCCCCGCTGGACTGGCTGGTTTCCGCCGCCCGTGCCGAGGCCCAGACCGACCTGTCCCGCTCCCTCGGTACGCTCGTTCACGCCATCGCCGAGGAGTACCCGACCGGCACTCTCGAAGAGCTCCAAACCGCCCTCGACGAGCGCATTAGCTCCCTCGGCGTGCCCGCCCGCAAGGAGGACGAAACCGACGAAAAGTACCGCGAGCGCGTGCCCTGGGAATCCTACGCCCTCTACGAGCGCGCCAAGCGCATGATTCTGCGCCTGAGCTACTACTACCGTCAGCACATGGGTGACGCCGGCTGGCAGAACCTCGGTGTTGAAGGCTCCTTCGCGGTGCGTGTGCCCGTACCCTTCGACCCCGCCGGTGAGGTTGGCGAGCTGGATGCGCTGCTCACCGGTCGTGTGGACCGTCTCGAGGGTACCGCCCCGGCGGAGGACGGCACCCGCCGCTACGCCATTGTTGACCTGAAAACAGGTAAGTCTAAGCCGACCGGCTCGGAGATGGAGACGCATCCGCAGCTTGCCGCCTACCAGATCGCAGTGGAGGCTGGCGCGGGTGAGCAGCTGGAGGAGCGTTACCGTGCCGAAGCCGCCGCCCTGGAGGCGGGCGAACCGCTACCGGATGCCCGCCCCCAGGAGCTGGAGTACACCGGCTACACGGGTCATTCTGCAGGCGCGGCGCTCGTGCAGTTGGGCGCCTCGGGCGTGAACGACGAGAGCAAGACTCGCCTGCAGGTTCAGCCGGCCCTGACGGAGCACGATTCGTGGGCGGCTGAGCTGGTGCAGCACGCCGCGGAGCTGATTGCTGGCTCGCAGGTGCAGGCTCGTCACCGTGAGGGCGGCTATGGGTGCCGTCTGCCGGAGATCTGCCCGATTTGTACGCGCGGCCGTCAGGTGACGCAGCCCTAGTAGCCGCGTACCCTACGTTTACTTTTGATATCACTCACCCCGAACCTCCCATGAGAATGATCCATGAGGAAGAGGAATCATGACTGACTCTGGCGCATATGGCGCTACTCACCCCGGCGCACGCCCCGGTACTAACCCCGGTCCTGGCACCGGCATGCTCACCCCCGCCCAGTGGTGCGAGCACAATAGCTGGCAGCTGCCCAACGGCGTGCTCTTCTCTGCTGAAGCCGCCGCGAACGATCCCGCGCTGAAGCCTGCCGACTACCGCAGCGCCCTTGACATTGCCGAGATGCTCAACGGTCCCGACGGTAAGAAGCCGACCCCCGAGCAGGTCCGCATGATTGAGGCGGGTCCCGCCCCGACCCTCGTCATTGCCGGTGCTGGCTCGGGTAAGACCGCGACCATGGTTGACCGCGTGATTTGGCTGGTCGATAACGGTTTTGTGCGCCCTGAAGAGGTGCTTGGCGTGACCTTCACCCGCAAGGCGGCAACCGAGCTGCGCAGCCGTATGCGTGCCGGTCTGAACACGCTGCGCCGTAGCCGCCGCGTCGCCCCGAGTGATGAGGAGCTACGCGAGGGCATCGCTGACCCGACCGTGCTCACCTACCACTCTTACGCGAATAACCTCGTCAAGGAGTACGGTCTGCGCCTGGGCGTGGAGCAGGACGCGCAGATGCTTGGCGATGCACAGAAATGGCAGCTTGCCGCGCAGATTGTGCAGTACTGGGAGGGAGAGCTTCCCCTCGATAAGGACGGCGTGCCGGTGTCTGCGGCGACCATGATTAACCAGATGCTGCAGCTTTCTGACGAGTGCGCGGAGCACCTGGTGGAGCCGCAACAGGTTATTGACTTCTGCACCGAGCAGTTGGCGGCGTACGCGGCGGTGCCCGAGCCTCGCCGTGAGACGAAGACTGAGAGGGACATTCAGAAGGTTCAGCGTCTGCTGCGTAACCGCCGAGTGTACGCGCGCATGGCGATGAGCTACGCCCGCGTGAAGGCGCGCATGCAGGTGCTGGATTTTGGTGACCTGATGCGTTTTGCCGCCCGCATTGCGGAGACTGACCCGGCGATTCGCGAGGGTGAGCGTGCCCGTTTCAAGGTGGTTCTGCTGGACGAGTTCCAGGACACTTCGCACGCGCAGATGAGCTTGTTCTCCTCGATTTACGGTGCCGATGAGGCGGCGGGTATTCCGGCGCATCCGGTGATGGCTGTGGGCGACCCGAAGCAGTCGATTTACGGTTTCCGTGGCGCTTCGGACGGCCAGATGTTCAGCTTCTATCGTCATTTCCCGACCGAGCACGCGCAGCCGCTGTTCCTGTCCATTGCGTGGCGTAACGACATTTCGGTGTTGAACGCGGCGAACCACGTGGCGGAGAAGCTGAAGGAAGTACCCGAGTGGGTGCGTGCCGCCGACGGCGATATTACCGCCGCTCAGGTGCCTGACCTGCGCCCGCGCTGCGCCCTGGTGGGGGAGCCCGGTTCGCCCGCCTTCGAGCAGGCTGCCGCGGGCATGGTGGGTCGCGTGGATTTGACCTACCACGACTCTGACCGCGAGGAGGCTGTGGCTATTGCCGAGCGTATTGTAGCGATGCGCGCGCAGGCGGTGCGTGAGTATGAGCGCGCCTACGCGGCGCATCGTTCCGGTGACGGTTCGGTGCGTCCGCGTCTGAAGATGCCTGAGATTGCGGTGTTGGCGCGTGTGCACGGTCAGCTGGACCCGATTCGTGTGGAATGTGAGCGTCTGGGTATTCCGGTGCAGCAGGTGGGTTTGGGCGGTTTGCTTTCCCAACCGGAGGTTGTGGATTTGGTGTCGGCGTTGCGTGTGCTGGCTGATCCGAACCGTTCGGATGCCCTGGCGCGCCTGCTGACGGGTGCACGGTGGCGCCTGGGTGCGGCGGATATGTTGGCGCTGGGTGATTGGGCGCAGTCGCTGGTGCGTGAGCGTGAGCGTGCCCTGCGTGAGCAGATGGCGTTGCGTATGCTCGCGGAGGCTGAAGACGCCGACGACGCTGCTGCTATCAACCTGCAGGCAGAGCACCTGCGTGCCGCCCAGGAACGCCTGGACGAAACTCTCAAGGGTGCGGTGGAGGATTCCTCCGGCTACGCCTCCCTGATTGAGGCGGTGGAGAACCTACCGCAGGACGGCGCGGACGGCGAACCTCTCTACGGTGAGCAGTACCGCGGCCGCCGTTTCTCCCCGGCGGCGCTGGAGCGTCTGCGTGCTTTTGCTGAGCAGATGCGCGTGTTGCGTGCCGGTTTGAGCGAGGATTTGGGCACGCTTCTGTACGAAATTGAGCGGACCATGCTGCTGGATATTGAGCTGGCGGTCCGCCCGGGTACCGACCCGCTGGGTTCACGCGCGAACCTGGACGCTTTTCACGAGGTTGCCGCCGCCTACGGTATGTCGGCGCCGCGTATTAACGCGATGATTTACGCCGGCTCTGACGGCGTGAGCGCGGAGGAGGGCGACCCGGGTGCGCGCCGCTTCCTGCTGTCTTCGGGCGGCGTGAGCTACGTGATGGGCTTCCTCGCGTGGCTTGAACGTGCCGATGACGAGGAGAAGGGCCTGGCGCTGGGCGCTGTGGAACCTGACCCGAACGCGGTGCAGCTGATGACCATGCACGCGGCGAAGGGCCTGGAGTGGGATCATGTGCTTCTGCCGGGCCTGTGCGGTAGCGCGACCGGCGGGCAGACCCCGAACCTGTGGCAGGTGTCGGCTAGCACGGCTCTGCCCTGGCCGCTGCGTGGCGACCGCGAGTACCTTCCGTCGATCCTTGAGACCCCGGAGGAGATTACCGCCTTCGAGAAGGCGAAGGACCTGGAAGACTACCTGGCCGAGCATAAGGATGATGCCGCCGAGCATGCCGGCATGGAGGACCGCCGCCTCATGTACGTGGCGATGACCCGTGCCCGCAACCTGTTGGCGTTGAGCGCCTACCGCTGGAAGAGCGCCGCTATGCTCCCCCTGCCGGTGCAGCCCTTCTGGGAGGAGCTGATGGAGATGCTTTTCAAGTCGCTCTTCGACATGGGCACCCCCACGGTAGACGCGCCCTCTGTGCGTTTCGAAGAGACGATGGATACCCCCTGGGCGGCGCCGCAGCTGGTGGGTATGGGCCTGTCGTACACGATGCCGAACCCCGCCGATAAGCGCAAGAAGGTGCACCTGAACCATGTGCGCCGCTGGGCTGAGCAGCTGGCTGAGTCGAAGTACCGTCTGGTGGAGCCGGTGACCCTGGTGCACGGTACGGTCGTGGATCCCTCGAACCTGTCGCCTGCCCCCGATGAGGCGGCACTGCTGGAGGCTCTGGAACTCTACCCCGTAGACGCCGACGAGCTCACCCCCGCACAGGCGGAGGCGAGCGCGAACGCTCGGGCAACCTACGCCGAGCAGGTGCAACGCTACGCATGGGCGCTGGTTGAGGCCATGGCTCCCGCCCTCGCGCAGGATTGGCAGCTGGCGGCTCCTTCCGCACGAGCACGCACCGTGGCGGAGAACTGTACCCGCCTGAACCTGCCGGTGCCCGAATGGATTATCGCAGCCACCGAGCGGGAGAAATGGCGTGAGGCGCAACCGCCTCAGCCCGGTTTCTCGCCCACGGTGGCGGCGGCGCTGCCGATTGAGGTGCGCGGCCAGTTCGCCCAGAAGAACTACGAGGACAGGAACCCGAACCTGGGTGCGGTGCTGACCGCCATGTGGCCTTTTGACCCGCTGGAGCGCCCCGTGATTTGGCGTTGGGCTTCTGACGATGCCCTCAACCGGGGCACGGAGGCGGTGCTTCGCCGCGGCCAGCATGAGCAGCTGGAACGTGAGATTGCGATTAACTCCTCGAGCCGTCGCGAGGCGGTGGAGCGTGCCGCCCTGGCGGTGGAGCTCGCTGTCGGCGCGGGGGAGGATGACCTGCACCAGAGCGGGGATGTAGCGGGGGAGAGCGCAAACCACCCTGCACCCGCCGTACTCGCTGTACACGGCGAGTCCGCCATTCCCGAATCCCTGCGCCAGCAGGCGGTGGACTGGGAACGCGAAGCCGACCTGCTACTGCTCATGATGGGCCAGACCGACCCGGTGCTGACCGATCAGCTGCCCGGACACCTGTCCGCGTCCACGTTCATTCGCCTGAGCGAGGACCCACAGGGCACGGTGCATCAGCTGATGCGCCCGGTGCCTCAGCGTCCCTCGCGTGCGGCAACGATTGGTACTGCGGTGCACGCGCTAATTGAGGAGCACTTCGGGGTGGCGCCGAGCGCCGACCCGCTGGAGGCACCCGACGCGGAGGACACGGTGGGCGTTGACCTGCCTGGTTCCGCTGCCGCCTCCGCCCCGCCTGCTGATTCTGTAGATCCGGCTGACCTGCAGGAACAAGGCGAGTTCACCTTCGAGGATGATTTCGAGGAGTCCGAGAGCGAACTGGACGCCTCCGTTCAGCGCCTCTGGGAGCGCTTCGCCACCAGCGAGTGGGGCAGCGATGAGTGGAAGGAGCGCATCTGGGCGGTCGAGTACCCGGTCGAAACCCACATCGAGGGTGTAAGCCTGCGCGGCCGTATCGACGCGGTGTTCCGTACCGAGGACGAGGACGGCGAACGCTGGGTGCTGGTGGACTGGAAGAGCGGTTCCCGCCCGAAGATGGCGACCATGCAGTCTCGACGTTTCCAGCTTGGCCTGTACCGTATCGCGTTCTCCCGCATCATGGGCGTGGACCCGGAGCGTATCAGCACCGTGTTCGTGTACCTGGGCGGCAAGGGCGTTGCGGAGGTGTGGGATCACCAGATTCGCGGCGGCCTGCCCACGGAGGCGCAGCTGGCGAAGGTGATTCGTGAGGCGCGTAAGGGCTAAGCAACAAGGCTAAGCGGCAAGGCTAGGCGGCGGAGACATGCGCTCGCGCGTTAGCTTGAGCTATTAACCGCATATAGAAAAGCAGCTCACGGAGGCATTACGTCTCGTGAGCTGCTTTTCTGTGTGGACTTTTCGTGTTAACGGCAGAGGACGCCTCGTTACCCCACTGCATTAGGGTAAGAGGCGTCCTCAGCCGCTGAAGAACTATAGAGGTACTTCGTGCCCTCGCACGCTCCGGGAAAGAATCGCGCCGAACGACTGCCGCTCTCGCGACCTCACTCGCGCCGCCGGCGCCCCGTGGGGTTTGCGTGCGTCTTTACTCTCAAACACAACCTCGAAAGTAACTCTATAGATTTCTGCCATCGGTGATTGGTTGCGCGGTGCATGAATCCGGCTCGGGTCTGACATGACCGGTCAGGGTCCCGTCCAATCTGTCTCCCCAATTTATCGCTGCCACGATATCAGCGCTGGTCAGTGCGCTATGGGGAGTGTGTCCGCTGGTATTCTCGCGGCACAGCAAAAGTATTCCAGGAGTTTTTGAAAAAATCTACGGGCAAAGTTTTTACCCTAAAATGCACTATTTTGAGCATAGTTCAAGGTGAAGTTGAGGCTCTGTGGACTCTCAAAACCAAAAGTTGGTTTTTGTGGGTTTGTGGTGTAATTGCACCAGGGAAATATTGTGAATGGCACCTTTAGCGCACCTTCAAGTCTCAGCCTTAATCTGAGTCATTCATGCACAAAAATGCAAAACCGGTGCTCAAAAGGTGAGGGGAAACACTTAAAGAAATTTTGATAAAAAGCCGTCAAAAGCCCCTCCACTAGCCCTTATAAGCATCATTCCGCCGGTTTGACAGACACTCAGTAGAGCTGATTTCGCCGGGCGCGAGCCAGTGGATATAAAACCCAGCGGATACAGTTCAGCCCCGCAGCGCAGTACTGCGGGGCTGAACTGAAAATCTAGCTGAACCGAAAACCTATGCGGTAAGTAGCAACCTAACAGCTACCCGACCCAATACCTACTCGGTGGGGCCGACTAGCGGGCCGACCTCCTCCTGTCCGAGCAGTTCGCCGGAGGCACGCAGGTCGTCCTGAATGTCCAGGAGCATGGACACTGCGTGGGTTGCGCCGTCGCGGTCACCAACCTCCACGGTGTGAGTGAGCCACTGGGCGATTGCGAACTCCGCGTAGAAGTTCGCGCGTTGCGCCAGGTAGGCGTCGGGCAGCTGAGGCATCTGCTGGCGGTACACCTCGATTGCCTCGTCGGTGAAGTCGATGTCCTGGCAGGAGTACAGCCAAGCGAAGTCCTGCGCGGGGTCGCCCACGTGCACATCGGACCAGCCGGTGACCTCCACGATGCGCGCCTCCGTAGGAGTCACGTGCAGTACGAGGTTCTCTGTGCCCATGTCGCCGTGGACCACGCGGGGGCGGAACTGCCACATGGGTCCGGGGGAAAGCACGGTACGCCAGTGCGCGAGCAGGTCGGCGGGCACCTTGCCGGTTGCGGCGGCACGCTCGAGCTCGGCGTTCTTGCGCAGGCGAATCTGCTCCGAAGAGTAGGAGGGCAGGTCGGCTTCGTAAATGATGTCTTCGGGCATCACGTGCAGGGTCGCGATGTCCTTGGCGATGATGGATGCCAGGGAGGGGCGGTTCGCCGCAACTTCGCGGCGGCTCAGCTTGGCGAGCTGGTCTACGTCGTAGATGGTGCCGGGGATATGCGTGTACACGAACACGTTGCCGCCAGCGTACGGTACGGTGCCGGCGACGGTGGGCACGGCGAAGGGCAGTCGGGCACGCAGGCCGGGGCTGAACGACTGCAGGATGAGGTGTTCAGCTTCGAGGCGCATGCTGGCGTCGGGGCGGCGCGGGGCGCAGACTCGCCAGCGGCGACCGGTGGAGTCGGCGATGATTGCCGAGTCGAAGTCGTCGCTGTCTTCGCGGACCGGTTCGGCGCCGACGGGGTAGATCCCGGGCACTCCGGCGGAGACAATGGCTGCTAGCTGAAGGGGAGATAAAGTCACGGGTTAAGGTTACCAAACCAATGTGTGCCGTTTAGTAGTTTTTGGGATCTTTATGCCAAGTGGTGAAGATACTTGTGGACAAGCCTAAATGCACTCGGTGGCGGTTGTCTGCGTCCGGCTCCCGGTGGTTCCGCTATCTGCCTGTCGCCTCACGCCCTGAATGAAAGAAACAACAGCTAAGAGGTCGTGGTGAGGTCTGGGAGAATACAATGGAAGACCGGCTATCACCGCCTCGCGCGCCCGCACGTCCGTATGTTCACGTGCTAGCGCGAGCGCCTGCCACCTGCCCGTACCGCCCGCCTTACTGATGGAGCATTATGACCGCCACACCTCAGCAGCCTCAGCATATGATCTCCGCAGACGATATTCTTGCCGGGCTTGACCCGGATCAGCGTGCGGTCGCTACCGAGCTGGACGGCCCCATGCGCGTGCTGGCGGGTGCGGGTACCGGTAAGACTCGCGCGATTACGCACCGCATCGCCTACGGTATTGCGATTGGCCGCTACCAGGGCCCGCGCGTACTCGCCCTGACTTTTACCTTGCGTGCTGCGGAGGAGATGCGCACCCGCCTGCACCAGCTGGGTGCGCACGGCGTGCAGGCGCGTACCTTCCACTCGGCGGCGCTGCGTCAGCTGGCGTATTTCTGGCCGCAGGTGGTGGGCGGTACGTTCCCGTCCATCGTGCAGAATAAGGCAACGCTCATTACGGAGGCGGCGAACCGTCTGCGCATCAGCACGGACCGTTCCCTGCTGCGTGATTTGGCGTCGCTGATTGAGTGGGCGAAAGTCCAGCTGCTCACCCCGGACACCATCATGCAGCGCCTGAGCGAGAAGCAGCTGCCCTCGGCGATTACCCCGCAGAATATGCAACGTATTTTCCAGGCGTACGAGGATTTGAAGGATGAGCGTAACCTCATCGACTTTGAGGACGTTCTACTGCTGACCATTGCCATGCTGGAGGAGAACGAGAAGCTCGCCGCGACCGTCCGCAACCAGTACCGCCACTTTGTGGTGGACGAGTACCAGGACGTCTCCCCGCTACAGCAGCGCCTGCTGGATGTATGGCTGGGCGGCCGCAACGATATTTGCGTGGTGGGCGATGCCTCCCAGACGATTTACTCTTTCACCGGTGCAACCAGCCGTTACCTGCTGGATTTTCCGCGCCGGTACCGTGGCGCGCACACGGTGAAGCTGACCCGCGACTACCGCTCCCATTCGCAGGTGGTGGAGTTGGCGAACCGTTTGTTGGCGGCGCGTCGCCCGCACCCCGATTCGAGCCCTCATTCGTGGGCGCCGCCGCTGGAGCTGATGTCTCAGCGCGGCCCCGGCGTGGACGTGGAGTGGTTCGGCTACGCGGATGATGAACAGGAGGCGGCCGGTATTGCCGAGGATATCCGCGACCTGATTGAGAAGGACGGTGTGCCGCCTGCGGAGATTGCGGTGCTCTTCCGCACGAACGCGCAATCGGCGGCGATTGAGTCGGCGCTGGCTACCGCCCATATTCCGTACCAGTTGCGCGGCGCGGAGCGTTTCTTTGAACGCCCCGAGGTCAAGCAGGCGATGCTTGCCCTGCGCGGTTCGGCGAAGTCCACGGACGGTACCGAGGACGTCACCCGCTACACCCGCGATGTGCTCGGCGGCCTCGGGTATAAGGAGGAAGGCCCCCTTTCGGGAGGCGCCACCCGCCAGAAGTGGGAGTCCCTCGCCGCCCTGGTGCACATGGTGGACATGATGGCGCAGAACCGTGAAGAGCAGCTTCAGGAGCACCGCGCGAACCCGCGTCCGGGCGTGCCCGAGCCGCTGCCGCTGACCATGCACGAGGTCGTGGCGACCCTGAACCACCGCAGCGAATTCAATGACGCACCGCAGGTCAACGGCGTCACCCTCGCCTCCCTGCACGCGGCTAAGGGCCTGGAGTGGGACGCCGTGTTCCTGTGCGGCCTGAACGAGGGCCTCATGCCCATCACTTTTGCGACCACCCCGGACGAGGTGGATGAGGAGCGCCGCCTGCTGTACGTGGGCATTACGCGCGCCCGCAAGTACCTGTGGCTGACCTGGACGATGACCCGCACCGTGGGCGGTCGCGGTCAGCGTAAGCGTTCGCGTTTCTTGGACGATATTGATCCGGCGAAGCGCCGCCGCAGGGCTGAGAGCGCCGGCTCCTCGTATAGCCAGGCACGCTCAACACAGGCTCGCTCGGCGCAGGATCGTTCGGCTCAGCCTCGTTCGACTCAGCCCCGTGCCGCACAGCCCCGCCGTTCGTCGAAGGGAAGAGGAGATTATGGCTCAGCGTTTTAAGCGTGAGATTCTGCCCGCCACCGAGGACCGCCCGCAGATTGAGCTGGTCCGCTCGGCGCGCCGCACCCGCACCATCAGCATGCAGCGTGACGGTGTGGATGAGCACGGCAACCCCGCCTACCGCCTGCTCATTCCCGCCGCGAGTACGAGCGAAGAGATTGACGAGCATATTGCCCGCCTGCTGCCGCGCATTCAGCGTCGTGCCGCGCGCCGTGAGCGTGCCACGCAGCTGACGGTCACGGACGAGTACCTGCGTTCCCGCGCTCTGCACCTGGCGCAGAAGAACCTGCCGGAGCTGGTTGCCTCGGGCAGGCTCGAGAAGCTGTCGATTCGCTGGGTGAGCAACCAGCGTCAGCGCTGGGGCTCGGCAACCTACGCGAACACACAGATCCGCATCTCCTCGGAGCTGCAGGGCGTGCCCGAGTACGTGCTGGATTCGGTGATTCACCACGAGCTCTGCCACCTGCAGCAGCCGAATCATTCGGCGGCGTTCCGTGCCCTGGAGGCGCGTTACCCGCAGCTGCTGCGGGCGCAGGCCTACCTGGAGGGGTACGCGCTGGGGCGCTCGCGGGCTGAGGGCGAACGGGGCGAGCACGGCGAAAACAGCGCCGGCTAAAAATCTCTCCGGCTAAAATCCAGCTGGCTAAAGCGCTTCCCGAAAATCAAAGAAGCAAAAACCAAACGAAACACTCGAGCGGGGGTAGCTTGTGAATACACAAGCCACCCCCGCTCGAGGTGTCAGCTATTTACTTTTGCCGCTCAGCGTTACTTCGCTCAGCTTTACTTTGCTCAGCTTTACTTCTCTTCGGGCGCGTCGCCGAAGCCGCCGTCCAGCAGCTTCTGCAGCTCCGAGTCGAAGTCCACGTCGTCCAGGCTGATTTCGTTCATGCGCGCATCGTATGCGGTGAAGTCTTCCAGCTCGGCGGGGGTGGGCAGGGTCTCCGGGGTGTCCCAGAGGCCGTCGCGTGCCTCAATGCCGTGGGCGTTTTCGTACCAGCGCCAGAACTGCTGTGCTTCACGCACCAGGCGCGGGCGCAGTTCCAAGCCGACCAGGTTCTCGAAGACCTGCTCGCTGGGGCCGCCGTCGATGCGGCGGCGCGCCATGATTTCGGTCAGCTGCGGTGCCTTGGGCAGGTTGCGGGTCGCGTCCTCGGTTACGACGGATACCCAGCCTTCGATGAGGGCGAGCAGACCCTCCAGACGCTGTACCGCCAGTTCCTGGTCTTCGGTGCGCTGGGGGCTGAACATGCCGCCTTCGAATGCTTCCTGCACGGCGTCGGGGTTGCTCATGTCCACCTGGGATGCGGCGTCCTGCATACGGTTCATGTCCACGCGGATGCCGCGGGCGTAGCGCGCCACGAGCTGGACCAGGTCTTCGCGCAGCCAGGGGTTTGCCTTGTGCAGGCGGATCAGCGCGGATTCACGCACGGCAAGGTAGAGCAGGACCTCCTGCGGGGGAACCTCGATACTGTCGGCGAGCTGCTGGTAGCCGTTGGGCAACAGCGCGGAGGAGCCGGGTGCGAGGGGGAAGCCCACGTCGGTGGATGAGTACACTTCACCGGCGAGCTGCGCGAGCGCCTGAGCCATCTGCGCACCAAAAATTACGGAACCAATGTTGTTCAAGAAGCCGCTGTTAAGGATCTGAGAGATCTCTTCGGGCACGTCTTCGGGTGCGCCGGGCATGACCATGGACTGGGTGACTTCGGCTGCGACCGGCTCGACCATTTCGCGCCAGGAATCGAAGGAATGCTCCACCCATTCCGCCTTGGACCACGCCTGCACCGGATAGTTGTGGCGCTCAACGGTGGTCACCGCGTCCAGCCAGAGGTCGGCGAGGTTCGCCGCGTCTTCTACGGCGCGCTTGAGGTTTTCGGGTACGGAGGGGTCTTCACCCATGGATGCGAGCATCTGGCGGGTCTGGTTCTTCACGTTATCCCAGTTCACGCCGCTGGGGCTGTCGGATGCGCCCGCGCCGGAGAACATTGCCTGTACCTGCGCGAACATGCTCTGCATCATGGCGGGGTCGAAGCCCATGCCCATGTTCTTCAGGTCTTCGGGGTCGATGCTGATGCCGAAGGGGTTCTGACCGCCTTCGCCGAAGAGCGCGCCGAAGGGGTTCTGTGCGTTGGAGGAGGTGCCCTTGCCGCCCTGGCCGGTTGCCCCTGCGGAGGGGTCGAAGCCCTGCTCCTGCATCTTCTTAATGAATTCTTCGAGGGGGTCGCGCTCGTTGGAGGCGCCGCCGGTGGGGTTCTCAGACATGTGAAGCCTTTCGTAATCCGGGGGTGGGCGTAGCTGGCCCGCTCGCTGTCCAGCCTACCGATTTTTGCTGAGAATTTCCCGCGCCACCGCTGTGGATGCGGCTTAATCAGCTGAGGGCTCACAAGCTTGTCTCTGTCGCCGGGGTTTGGGAGCTTTTTCGTGCCGCTGTCACCGTCGGGTGCTGACACAGCGCAGCGCGGGTCAGAGCGTGAACGCCTCCTGGTTGCTCTATTTTTAGCGGGGCGACGGTGCCCGCGCGCGTGTTGAAAAGCAGGTTTATCCGGTACTGTAGAAACCATGACTAAGTCCACCCCCGATGCTGAGCAGCAGCCGAACGCCGCCTCCGCGAGCGTGAAGAGTAATGAGAAGGCGGCTAAGCGCCGTTCGCGTTTTGCGCCGCGCCGCGTGAACTTGCGTTCGGTGAGTGCTGTGGCGACGTGCGCCCTGCTGGCTGGTGCTTTTGTTCTGCCCAGTTCCTATGTGAAGGAGGGACCCGGCCCGCTCTTTGACGTGCTCGGAACCTATCAGGAGAAGGACGTCATTGAGGTCTCGGGTGCGCCGAGCTATAAGACGTTCGGCAAGATGAACATGACCACGGTGTCGGTTTCGGGTGGCCCGTACACGGAGCTGTCCGGTGCGGAGGCGTTCTACGGCTGGTTGGCGTTTGACGGTAACCGCAGCCTCGTGGTGCCGACCGATGCCCTGTACCCGCATGTGAGCCACGAGCAGGCGACGGCGGCGACCGGCGCGCAGATGGCTGATTCGCAGACTCAGGCGAAGGTCGCGGCGATGCGCCAGCTGAAGATGGCGGTGACCGAGAAGGTTCAGGTGCTTTCCACGGTGGAGGGTTCCCCGGCGGCAAGCGCGCTGAAGGCTGATGACCGCATCGTGAAGGTGGGGGAGAAGCAGATTGAGACTCTCACCGATGTTCCGAAGGCGGTGAACGCTTCGAACGGCTCGCCGATTGATGTGACCGTGGAACGTGACGGCAAGCAGCAGACCTTTAAGCTGACCCCGGTTCGTTCCAGCGACAATAGCCGCTGGATTCTGGGCGCGGGTTTGAAGCAGAGCTATGACCTGCCGGCGCACGTGCAGTACAACCTGGACGGTGTGGGCGGCCCGAGCGCCGGTCTGATGCTGGCGCTGGGTACGGTGGATAAGCTGAGCGAGGGTACCCTACTCGCCGATGAGGACGCTGGAGGCGATCCGTACCGCAGCTACATTTCGGGTACCGGCACGATTGATGCGAATGGTAAGGTCGGCGCGATTGGCGGTATTAAGTACAAGATTCTTGCGACGGGCCGTTACGGTGCGCGCTACTTCTTGGCACCGAAGGAGAACTGCGATTCGATTGTGAAGATGCAGGCGCAGGACCCCGACCTGTTCAACTACTATCACGCCGGTCAGGTGCGCGGCACGATGGTGGTTGTGCCGGTGTCGACCCTGGATGAGGCGGTGAAGACGGTCGAGGCAATTAAGTCTGGCACCCCGGATGATTCCCTGCCCCGCTGCGGTTCCTAATCGCGTGGTTCCTAATCGTGCGCTCCCAGACCCCTATCTAACGTAGAAGTCAGCCCCGGTATTTTACGGTACCGGGGCTGTTCTGCGCCCTCCTTACCTCTTTTATCTGCCGTATTTCGCCCCGAGCTTCTACGAGGTTCTGCCCTTCTGCTTGACCTCTGAGATACTTAAAGGCAGTTATTTTCTCTGAACGTATGATGAGCGAGGAATTGTGTCTGAGTCGACCAATAACACCGCGCATCCCAAGCCGACGAAGCCTGCCCCCAAGCGCCGTAGCCCCCTGAAGGCAACGATTGCTGTGGTGGCGGTGCTTATTGCTGCTTTTGTGGGTGCGTCCCAGGTGTACACGGACTGGCTGTGGTTTGATCAGCTGGGTTATAGCACCGTGTTCACTACCCAGATTTTGTTGAAGGCAGCCGTGTTTGTGGTGGCTGCCGTGGTGATTGCTGTGCCGCTGTGGGCTTCGATGTCCTACGCGGTCCGTCATGCTGATGTAGTGCCGGCGTCCGAGAAGGAGCCGCAGGAGGCGCCGAACCCGAATCAGAGCGTACCGACCAGCGGCACGGATGCTGCCGAGCAGATGCTTCGTGACGTATTTGGTCAGCAGCGTGCTGAGGAGAGCATGCGCCGCTACCACGAGAGCGTGGATAAGGCGCGTAAGGTTCTGCTGATTGCGGTTCCGCTACTGCTGGGCCTGTTCATTGCTTCGGCGACGATGACTCAGTGGAGCACCGTCGCGCTGTTCTTCAACCAGCAGTCCTTCGGTAAGACTGACCCCGAGTTCGGTCTGGATTACGGGTTCTTCCTGTTTGCGTTGCCGTTCTTCCGCATGGTGGTGACTCTGGTGACCTCCGCTGTGGTGCTGTCGGCGCTCGCGGGTCTGTTCATGCACTACTTCTACGGCGGTATTAAGGTTCAGCCCGGTGGTGTGAGTACCACGTCGGCATTCCGCCGTCACGCTGCGATTGTGGTGGCTGTGTTTTTGCTGACTCGTGCGGTGAGCTTCTGGCTGGATCGTTATTCCTCGACTCAGCAGCAGGTGGGCCGCTGGGCTGGCGCAATGTACACGGATGTGAACTCGTCGATCCCGGTGAACGCTATTTTGGCGATTTCTGCTTTGCTGGTGGCGATCATGTTTGTGGTGGCGGCTTCGATAAATCGTTGGCGTCTGCCGCTGATTAGCACCGCGATGCTGGTGATTGTTGCCGTGGTTGCTGGCGGCCTGTACCCGTGGATTGTTCAGCGTTTCCAGGTGGTTCCGAATGAGCAGGGTGCTCAGTCGAAGTTTATTCAGCGCAATATTGATGCGACCCGTTACGCGTACGGTCTGGACAAGATTGAGACCACTCCGTATGACGCGACGATTGATACCCGTGCCGGTGCGTTGAGCTCTTCGAGCGCGACCATTGCGAATATCCGTCTGTTGGATCCGAATGTTGTGTCCTCGGCGTTTGCTCAGATGCAGCAGTTCCGCCCGTACTACCGTTTTGATTCGCAGCTGTCGGTGGACCGCTATTCGGTGGGTAACACCACGCAGGATACGGTGCTGGCGGCTCGTGAGCTGAACCCGGCGCAGACCAGCGGCGATTCTTGGTATAACCGCCACGTGGTGTACACCCACGGTTACGGTGTGATTGCCGCCTATGGTAACCAGGTGGATTCTGCGGGTAACCCGAAGTTCTTGCAGTCCGGTATTAAGGCGACCGGTACCCTGAGCGAGGATTACGAGCCGCGTATTTACTTCGGCACGAGCTCGCCGGAGTATTCGATTGTGGGCGGTAAGGGTGACACCCTGGAGCTGGACCGTCCGCTTTCTGCTGACGAAACCAACGCCTCCGATGCGAAGTACACCTTCACCGGTTACGGTGGTCCTCGCGTTGATTCGCTGCTGGCTCGCCTGTCCTACGCGATTAAGTTCCAGTCCTCTGACATTCTGCTGTCGGATGCGGTGCGTGAGGGCTCGCAGATTCTGTACGAACGTAACCCGCTGGATCGTGTGCGTAAGGTGGCGCCGTACCTGAGCGTGGATTCTAAGCCGTACCCGGCGATTGTGAATAATCGCGTGCAGTGGATTGTGGATGCTTACACCACGAGCGATCAGTTCCCCTACGCGCAGGGTAGCTCCCAGGATGCGGCAACCGCTGCGGGTGCTCAGCGTTCTAACTCGGTGAACTACATCCGTAACTCGGTGAAGGCTACCGTGGACGCGTACGACGGTTCGGTGACCCTGTACGCGTGGGATGAGGAGGATCCGGTGCTGAAGGCGTGGCAGGGCGTTTTCCCTGGCACGGTGAAGAGCTACCGTGAGATGAACGCTTCGCTGATGAGCCACGTGCGTTACCCGACTGACATGTTCAATATTCAGCGCACCATGCTGAATAAGTACCACGTGACGAACGCGAATAGCTTCTACGCCGGTGACGATGTCTGGTCGATTCCGAATGACCCGACCAATGATCGTAACCAGCCGATTTCGCCCTACTACCTGTCCCTGCAGATGCCCGGCGATTCTCGTGCGCACTTCTCGTTGACGACCACATTCATTCCGCAGCAGAGCGATTCGAACTCTCGTAACGTGATGTACGGCTTCCTGGCGGCTAACGGCGATGCCGGTACCGGTAAGGATGGCGAGCGTAGCCCCGATTACGGCAAGCTACGTCTGCTGGAGTTGCCGCGTTCTTCGGTGGTTCCCGGCCCTGGTCAGGCTCAGAACATTTTCAACTCTGATGCTGAGGTGTCGAACCAGCTGAACCTGCTGCGCCGCGGCTCTTCCGAGGTGATTAACGGCAATATGCTGACTCTGCCGGTGGGCGGCGGCATGCTGTACGTTCAGCCGGTGTACGTGCAGTCGAGCGGTGACGCTAAGTACCCGCGTCTGCAGCGTGTGCTGGTGAGCTTCGGCGATAAGGTCGGCTTCGCTCCGACTCTGGAGGAGGCGCTGAACCAGGTGTTCGGTGGCTCTTCGGGTGCTAAGTTGGACGGCTCGGCTACGGCTTCGCCGGCTCCTTCGGCGTCTGCCTCCGGCTCGTCTAGCTCTTCGACCGGCGGCTCGTCGGCTTCGCAGTCTTCGGAACTGAAGCAGGCTCTGACGGATGCCTCGAAGGCAATGACCGATGCTGATGCGGCAATGAAGAAGGGCGACTGGGCCGCCTATGGTGAGGCTCAGAAGCGCCTGGAAGCTGCCGTAAAGAAGGCGCTGGAGGCTGAGGAGGCGCAGAGTAAGGGCTCGGCAACCCCGAGTGCTTCTGCAGCTCCGAGCGCAGCGGCTAGCTCTTCTGCGAGTGCCCCCGCAAGCGCGAAGCCTAGCGCCTCGGCTTCTCGCTAATCCTAAGAAGGCTAAGCAGCACGAGGCAGCGGGGGAGTAGCGCATACCGGTCGTTCGGGTTTCCGGGTCTAGCGTCCTCGCTCTAGACCCGGAAACTAGCACAGGCGCTCGCAGGGCGTGGCTCCTGCTGTCTGCGGTATTGGCTACCTCCCTCCGGCTGTTTCAGATGGAACGGGGTGGAAGCATTAGGCTTCCGCCCCGTTCTTGCGCGTTCTGCCCCCTGATGCTTTCTAACTCCGACACCTTCTAAAGCCCGGCGGCTTCTAAGCCTCGAGTCCGGCCCCGCAACCCCTGTTTTTGTGTGCTTGGTTACAAAGTGTGCTTTTGGCTTGCGCGCCCGGTTTCGGGTCTGTATAGTTATATGAGTCGCCGCGGGGTGGAGCAGTTCGGTAGCTCGCCGGGCTCATAACCCGGAGGTCGCAGGTTCAAATCCTGTCCCCGCAACCAGAAAAACCCGGTATCTCAACGAAAAGTCGCTGAGATACCGGGTTTTGTTTTGCCCTGACGAGACCGAATCCCTATGTTATTCCCTACCTTTCAGCCAAACTCAGGCCCGTCGTCGAGGTGGGGGGAGGGGGGACTATCACCCAACATCGAGGACTATCATCCAACGCCCCTTCGGGGCGTATGACTATCTTCGCTCGTGCATGATCTCGTGGGAGGGAGGTTGCAGAGGAGGATTTTCACCGCCTAATCGGCGTTGATACCGGCTGTTTACCGCCTGAAAATGCAAAAGCGGTATAGCATTTTCCCTCGTATCTCAACCGAATCCCAACCCTTTACCGCCTTCACCGCCTAAAACCGAAAACTTTTATATATACACACGCATATGTAGGAAGATGAACACTCGCGTGTACACTTTTTAGAAATTAGGCGGTAGAGGCGGCAACACACCATGTTTTGACTGATATACCAACGTTTTCGATATACCGCTTAGCCTCAAACAGGCGGTAACTAAGCGGTTTGAAAGAGTAGCGTCCCGCATAGTGGTGTAACCGTGTGGTGATCGGCCCGTTGCTTGTGATGGGTGCGGTCACCGTGTGATCCTTCGAGAAAGCTCTTCTACTTCTGACTCGAAATGATTTGGAGGCACAACGATGACCGCTCCTCATATTATCGACCCTGCTGGCATGCTTGGCGAGGCGTTGTCCCAGGCATCCCCAGATTTGATGCGTTCCTTGCTCCAGCACGTCATTAACGCGTTGCTATCAGCGGACGCTGATGCGGTGTGCGGGGCCCAGTGGGGTCAACAAGATCCGCAGCGTCACACCAGGCGCAACGGGTATCGCTACCGGCCCCTGGACACCAGGGTCGGCACCATT
>NZ_KV811579.1:0-233 GCF_001813145.1 Rothia sp. HMSC066G02
AGGCGGATGATTGCGTGGCGGTTGGGGAAGATTCCCACGGTGTCGGTGCGTCGGCGGATTTCGCGGTTGAGGCGTTCGTTGGGGTTGTTGGACCAGATCTGGGTCCACACCCCGGTGGGGAAGGACGCGAACGCGAGGACGTCTGCCCTGGCTTGATCGAGGTGATCACACACGGCGGGGAGCTTGTCGTGGACGTAGTCCAAGAGCCGGTCGTATTGAGCGTTGACCGATGC
>NZ_KV811580.1:0-9250 GCF_001813145.1 Rothia sp. HMSC066G02
TTTATAGCGTCCAAGTTTCGGGGCGCAGTTCACGGCGGGGTTTTCTCCGCTGTTTTCCCTTGGGCAGGCATAATAAAAGACCCCCACCGTGAGGGTAGGGGTCTTTTATCAGATTCAAAGTCTCAAGAATTACTTCTTCTTAGCGACTGCTGCCTTCAGCTTGGAGCCTGCGGTCAGCTTCACGCCGTGACCGGCGGGAATCTGAATAGTTTCGCCGGTCTGCGGGTTACGGCCGGTACGAGCTGCACGGTCGGTGCGCTCGATTGCCATCCAACCGGGGATGGTGATCTTCTCGCCCTTGGAGACGGAAGACTCGAAAACCTGGAACACTGCGTCGAGGACTGCATTCACGGTTGCCTGGCTCTTGCCAGACTTCTCTGCAACCTCTGCAACGAGTTCGGTACGGTTCTTAGCCATTAGGGTGCCCCTTCCAGAGACTTAAGGTTTGAGTCTAAAGCGAGTGACCGTCGGTGACGACGGAAAACCGTTTAGGAACTAAAATACCAGATTTACCAGCTGGACTTGGTGATACCGGGCAGCTCGCCGCGGTGTGCCATTTCGCGGAAACGCACGCGGGAGATACCGAACTTCTGGAAGGTACCGCGGGGGCGGCCGTCGATCTGGTCGCGGTTACGCACGCGAACGGGGGAAGCGTTGCGGGGCAGCTTCTGCAGTGCCACGCGTGCTGCTTCGCGCTCCTCGGGGGTAGCGTTCTCGTCGATCAGGGTCTTCTTCAGCGCGATACGCTTCTCGTTGTAGCGAGCGACGATGACCTTGCGCTGCTCGTTGCGAGCGATCTTGGACTTCTTAGCCATTCTTAGCGCTCCTCTCGGAAGTCAACGTGCTTGCGAACGACGGGGTCGTACTTCTTCAGCACCATACGGTCGGGGTTGTTGCGGCGGTTCTTACGGGTCACGTAGGTGTAACCGGTGCCAGCAGTGGACTTGAGCTTGATGATAGGACGGAGGTCCTTAGCCTTGGATGCCATTTACTAGATCTTCTCCCCGCGTGCGATGATTTCTGCAACAACGGCATCGATGCCACGAGCATCGATAACCTTGATGCCCTTAGCGGACACGTTCAGGGTTACCTTACGACGCAGCGAAGGAACCCAGTAGGTCTTCTTCTGAACGTTCGGGTCGAATCGACGCTTGTTGCGGCGATGCGAGTGCGAAATGCTGTGTCCAAAGCCGGGAACAGCTCCGGTCACCTGGCAGACTGCTGCCATGTTTCACTCCTTTATTGATTGACTTTTATGACGGTACGCAGTCGATGTTACTCGTGAGCGTCCCGCCACCAATGTAGAAGCACCGGGTTATTCGCCGGGCTAGAGTGTTTGAGATCGTCACGTGGGTGAGAGGCCACGCATCGATCCCCGCCGCGGGAAAAACGGTGAAGCTTATTAGTGTCGAGAGGCGTTTCCACCACTACGAACAGCGTTAAATTCTAGGTAAATACGGGGGTTCGTGCAAGCCTGCACGCCGGATTTTGCCTTAAAAATCCGCGGAATCTCGGTGTTCTGAGCCAATTGCATCTCGTTTAAGCGAAGTGCTCGATTCGCGGATGCACGCCTGCCTTCGAGCGGCAAACATACCTATCCATTCTATCAAAAATGGGTGTTTTTGCAAGTCCAGATGTTTTTAAGGAATTCTTTAACGCCCCTAGTCAGGCGTTAATGCGCCTTTTTAAGAACGGATGTTCTCTATGTGACCGGGGATAAATTACACCGGTGAAATTCATGTTGTGAGATTAACAGCTTAAGCCGGATTTAAGCCTTAAACAGCCCCGCGCCACCGCTTCTTGCGGTGTGCGCAGGGCTATTAAACGGGCTTAAATACGCGTTTAAAGAGCTTTTAACTCTCGTTTTAACGCTTCCGCCCCGGTTTTAAAGGGCGGTTTAAGGGGTCGCAACGGTACGGGTAACGGCGGATTTACCGTTCCAGTTACGGCGTAGATGCGGGCACAAATACGGTACAGATACAGCACAGGGCGCTCCCCCCGGCATACAGTTTTACGCCGTAACGTGCACCCCTCAGCATTAGTTCTTAAGGGCGTTAGTTTTTAAGGCTTGCCGCGGGCACCCACTGCGGGTACTTGGGGCTCACACCGTCCCCGGAGCTTGTTCCCTTTAGACGGCGGCCAATCCACGGCAGGGCAAACTCACGGACCCAGCGTGCCTCCTGCTCGATCTTCTCGCGGGCGGTCAGCTGCACCTCCGGGGGCAGTACCGATTCGGTGATCACACCGGGCAGACCGAGCTGCGCCAGTACGCGAGATGCGAAGCGTTCGTGGCCGAGGTCGTTCATGTGCAGGCGGTCGTCAGCCCACAGACGCCAATCAAGGAAGTCGTTCCAGCGCCAGTAGTCGATAATGTGCACGCCGTGGTCCTCAGCGATACCACGCAGTAGCTCGTTGTAGGTGGCGGTACGGCCGCGGGTACGGGCGAAGGGGCCCTGGCCCTGTACATCCAGGCCGGTTACGGTAAGCACTTCGATTCCTTCGCCGCGCAGGGTGGCGAAGGCTTCGTCTACGTGAGTCATGAGCTGGTCAATATCCACGTTGGGTCGCATGATGTCATTGCCGCCACCGTAGAAGGTGACAATGTTGGGGCAGAGGTCCAGGGCTCGAGGCAGCTGTTCATCCAGGATGGGACCGAGCAGGCGGCCGCGGATAGCAAGGTTTGCGTACTGCGCCTGCGGGTCTACTGCACCGATGCCTTCGGCAACGCGGTCTGCCCAGCCGCGCAGGCTGTTAGGGCGGCGGCGGTCAACGTCGCCCACACCTTCGGTGAAGGAGTCGCCGATTGCCACGTAGCGTACTGATTCACCGTTGAGCTTGCCGTTGGAGTCTAGGAGCGGGGTCGTCATTGTGTTCTTCTTTCCGGGCCTCTATAGAGAATGACCCTTCTGTGGAAGAAGCCGGCACACCCGCGCGGTGTACCGGCTTCTTCGCTTAGCTTTCGGTGCGTCCTACTTTCCAGTATCCCACTGTTATGGGCGCTTCATCAGATATGAGCGGGGGTTTCTTAGGATGCGACAGCTGAACCGGCAACGGTGGACGCACTCCGGGGATGCGGAACAACCACGACGCTGCCGTCGTTAAACGGATCGGCGACCTCTGCTTTCAGACCGAAAATGGTGTGCAGGTTCTCACGGGTGAGCACGTCGTGTGCTTCGCCTTGAGCGACGATGGAGCCGTCCTTCATCGCGACGAGGTAATCGGCGACTCGGGCGGCGAGGTTCAACTCGTGCAGCACCATGATCATGGTGGTGCCGCGTTGCTCGTTGAGGTCCGAGAGTAGGTCGAGTAGCTCCACCTGGTGTGCCAGGTCGAGGTACGTGGTCGGCTCGTCCAGCAGTAGGATGTCGGTTTCTTGGGCGAGCGCCATGGCAATCCAGACGCGCTGACGTTGGCCGCCAGAGAGTTCGGTGACCTGTCGTTCGGCGAGGGACATGGTATCGGTAGCTTCGAGAGCCCAAGCAACCGCCTCGTCGTCTTCGGCGCTATTGCGTTTGAAGAGGCCCTGGTAGGGGTAGCGTCCTCGGGAGACCAGGTCGGCTACGGTAATTCCTTCGGGGGCGATGGGATGCTGAGGCATGAGCCCAACCATGCGGGCGAAGCCCTTCATGGAGTATTCGTGGGTGGATTTGCCGTCGAGGGTGAAGTCGCCGTTGAGCGGCTTGAGTAGTCGGGAGACACCACGTAGCAGGGTGGATTTGCCGCAGCCGTTGGGGCCGATGATGGCGGTAATTTTGCCCTTCAGGAATTCGAGGGAGAGGTCTTTGACGATGGTGGTTTCGCCGTAGCCGAGGCTGACGTTCTCAACTTTGAGGGTGCGTTCGGTGATTTCTTTCATGGCGTCCTTTCTTCTCTAAGGCTTTTCCCGGGAGCCTCCTAACTTAGCCTATCCTAATTTCGGGTCAGAATATAGCGGATCCCCCGCTCTGTTCATACTTCTGTAGAACAGTTCGGGGGATCCGCTGTATTGGTGAACTTTAGAAGTTCACTTTTCCGTTGACGAGCCAGCCGCCTTCCGCTGCACGCTGGAACACTTCCTGAGCCATGGTGCGGCTGTAGGTCTTGGAGACATGGTTGTCATCGATGTAGACGTAGATGTTTCCGACCACGGGGCTACAGGTGCCGTCCGGGCAGTACACGTCCTTCAGGTCAACCATGACGGCGCCCTGGTCGCGGTACTTGTCGAAGACTTCCTTTGCGGGGTTCTCGGCGGCGTACTTATCGCTTGCGGGTCGTGCACAGGAGCTCTTGTCGGCACCGGCCTTCTGTGCACATTCATAGATGTTGTACTCGAAGCGCGGGTTATCGCGCAGACCGATGACCTGGACCCCTGCCTCGGTGAGGCGGCGGACCGTCTCGTCGAGGCTCGGGTCGATTCGTTCGTCGTTCGATCGTGCCTGGGCAACGGTGGCGATGAGCACCACGGTCTGCGGCTTACGCTTGAGAATTTCCTCGGTCATCTTGGTGTTGAATTCCGAGCATTCGTTACTGGCGTTGACGGCGCGGACCGGGTACTGGCAGCCACCGAGCAGGTAGGTCTGCAGGTTGGTCTTGGTCTGTTCGGCGATGGGCTTGAAGATACTCAGCGCCTGCTCCGCGTGGGAGTTACCGACGACCATGGTCAGCGGTGCGTCCTCGGGTCCGTACTTCTGCACGGTGCAGTACTTGGCGAGGGCCGGGTCGGAGGGCGCGAAGCCGCCGGTGCAGGGGTCGCTCAATCCGTCGAACTGAGCTTTGACGTCGCCACCGGAGGGGATGGGGTTGTCGATGAGTCCCTGCTGGGCGCCGCCGATTGCGCGGGCGCCGGGGTAGTTTTCGCTGGCGGTCTGTACCTTCAGTTCGGCGTTCTGCTCGGACTGGGCGTTGCGGTAGCCGATCCAGGTCTGTGCGGCGGTCAGGGGTACGCCGGCGACCAGGAAGATGGCGAGGATGAAGGCGAGCTGGTCTGCCCAGGTCTTGACGGAGAAGACGGTCTTAAAGCGCATCTTCATCATGAGCCAAGGTACGAAGGGGTCCTTGCGGTAGCGCAGCGGCTTCTCGACGAAGCGGATGAGTAGCCATGCCAGGCCGATGGAGGCAAGGATGATGATGGTGCCTTCGATGATGTTCACGCGGGAGGTGCCGACGGCGCTGCTGTAGAGGATGAGGATGGGCCAATGCACCAGGTACAGGGCGTAGGAGATGTTGCCAAGGTTCTGCAGGGGTGCGGAGACCAGCAGTCGATCGATGCCCCAGCGGCTGTTGGTGCGGCCTGCCATGATGACGAGGGCGCCGGAGAGCACGGGCCAGAGCGCCAGGTAGCCGGGGAAGGCTCGTTCGACGGGCAGGATTGCACCGCAGGTGACCAGGCCGATGATGCCGACCCAGCCCATGACGACTCGCGCCTTTTCGGGCGCCTTCCATTTGAGGGTGAGCATCGCCAGCAGGGTGCCGATGGCGAATTCCCACAGGCGGGTGCGGGTGTCGAAGTAGGCGAATCCCTGGTTGGTGTCGGTTTCGACGATGGAGAAGGTCAGGGATGCTACGAATACCGTGTTGAAGATGAATACCGCGGTGGTGAAAAGGTTCCCGCGGAATCGGTGCACGACGTAGGCTACTGCGGCGAAGAGCAGGGGCCAGATGATGAAGATCTGCCCCTGGATGGAGAGCGACCAGAAGTGCTGGAAGGGTGACTTCACGGAAGCGTTTTGGGCGTAGTAGTCCACGGAGCTGAACGCGAGGTTCCAGTTCTGGAAGTAGAACAGGGAGCTCGTTGCGTCGGTGACGGTTTGCGACCAGCGGCTGGGCGCGAGCACGAAGAAGGACGCAATCGTGGTACACGCGATAACCACGGTGGCTACGGGTAGCAGTCGCTGGAAGACGTGCATCCAGTAGTTGAAGAGATTGAGGGGTTTGCCTTCGTTGATCTTACGCATGAAGGAGAGCGAGAGCAGGAAGGCGGAGATGAAGAGGAAGACATCCACACCGCCGGAGACTTTGCCGACCCAGACGTGGTAGAGCACCACGAGGAGCACGGCGAAGGCTCGCAGGCCCTGAATTTCAGGGCGGAATCCTCGCGATTCGATGAACTCTTCGAGGGGGTAGTCGCTGGCTTCGCGTGCTTTGATGCTGCGCGGGGCGGTGGTGTAGGTTCCCTGCGAGGCGGGAGCCTGCGGGGTTCCGGAGGTTTCAGACATTCTCGGTTCCTCAGGATGGATGTCGATGTGCTAGTGCGGGTCCCTTAGACACTACAGGACACTCGTACAATAAAATCCTGATCCGCACCTCTGCTATGAGGCTGGTGCGAACCAGGATTTTTCTGAGCCCCCTACCGGATTCGAACCGGTGACCCTCTGTTTACAAGACAGATGCTCTGGCCAACTGAGCTAAGGAGGCAACTTGTCCAGTGTACCTTATTCTGGTGGTTGAATCTGCTTAGTTGTTCTTTGGCGGTTTGATGCGTTCGTTTCCTTCGTTTTACCCCTTCCGAATACCTCGGCTACAGGGGCTCCCGGGCACCTTGTCCAGCACTTTGCCGAGTCTTCTTCCTGCCCCTCACGTTCCTTTACTCGTTCTTTAGAGCTTCAGATGCATACGGAAAAACCCGGTAGCCTCGCGCGGAGGTTACCGGGTTTTTCTATCGAAGAGGTTACTTCTTCTTAGCTTCGATCTTTTCCTTCAGGAAGGTGCTGAAGTCGTTGCTGGTGTACTGGTCGCCATCAACGAAGACGGTGGGGGTACCCTGAATGCCGTTCTTTGCGGATTCAGCGTTGACCACGTCCACGAAGGGGCGCCACTTGCCGTCGTTCATATCGGAGCCGATGGAGGCGTGGTACTTCGAAGCAATGTCGGCAATCTGCTGGTTGTTCATGTCGCCGCTGCCCTGGTGGGTGAAGATCTCACGCTGGTAGTTCAGGAAGTCGTGGGTGCTGACCTGGTTTGCCACGGAGTATGCCGCTGCCGCGTTACGTGCGGAGTATGCGGTGGGCGAGGTACGGTCCAGGAAGGTCAAGTTGCGGATTTCCAGGGTGATGGTGCCGTCTTCGACGAGCTTCTGGATTTCTTCGCCGTACTTCTTCTCGAACTCTGCACAGTGCACGCAGTTGTAGTCCTGGAAGATGGTCACGCGAACGGGCTGGCCGTTCTTGGATGCCTCTTCAGCGGTCTGCACGCCCGGGGGCAGGGTGTTGACTGCTGCTGCGGTTCCGTTGACCATGGGGGTCACGGAGGAGGTCGAGGTTGCGAGCTGCTTGAAGTCGCGGGTCTCCTGGGTGGAGGAGTTTTTGACGATTCCGTCCTTGGTCAGCACAATGCCACCGTATTCGTTGGCGCTGGCGGGCACGGGGCCGCTTTCTGCTACCTTGGTGTTCTTGTTGCCGTTGATTACGACGAAACCGATGATACCTACGATGACGAGGACCACGGCGAGTACGCCGAGCTGGAGCCAGCGGCGGCTTGCCTGGCTGGGACTCTTCTTGGCCTGCTGGGCCGCAATCTGGCGGGCTTTTTCGCGGGCGTCGGTCGACATGCCTGCTCCTTTGGTTGGGAATATGGGTGGCGGTTCGTCCACTTCTTCTAGCCTACTCCTTATGGAGTACGCACCCATCAGGGCAGAGGTTCAGAGTGCCAGTGCTCGTCTGAGCTCGGCGCCTTCTGATCTCTGCCGGGCGTTCTAAAGCTCAGCTTCCTGCTACGTATAGCAGCTGAAAGGTATGTCGAGCAGTTCCTATCATGTGGATAGGTTCTGTCTTTTCTCTAGTGTGGATGTACCGCGCTACCCGTCTAGCCTACCGAATGGGTGCCTTATCGGCTAGTTAATACTCTGACTGAGATACTGTGATGTCTATTCTCACGCTCTCAGCTTATTTTCCTCGTAAACTTTCGTAGCTCTGGGAGGTTCCTCCCCTGCCACAAGTAGCGCACAAGTATAGCGCCGAGGCACCCATCCGGTTCAGCTCATTACCGCTAGGGGATGTTGTAGACTTCCACTCCCCCAATGAAGGGGCGGGTGTTGTAGTTACCATTCCACTTCACGCTCAGACCGTGCTTCTCCAGCATGGGAATAACCGTCTCTCGCAGCAACTGTGCGGAGAGCTTCTCGTGAAGGGCCCTAATCTCTTCCTTCTGCGCATCGCTCAGGGTATTCCATTTTTCTTCGTCCCTGGGGTAAGCGAGGAAGGAACCGAAACCGATGTAGGTTCCGCCGCTCTCAGCGAGGCTTTCAGTGTCCTGCTCATGGAAGTAGATGTATCCCTTCCATTCACGGCTATCATCCATTTCGTCCCAGATTTCTGCGGATGCGCAGGTACCGCAGCAGGTGAAGTTCTGTCGTGCAATGACTCCTTCTTCTTCCAGCGCTGCGAAGGCACGGTTGAGGTTGGAGTTCTTCTGCATTTCGGGGGTAATGCCCAGCTCAGCAGCAAAGGCACGACGACGCTTGATGAGCTCTTCCACGTAGTCCTCTACGCGCTTCTCCCAGAGCTTGCTGTCTTCGTTCTCCCCATCGTATTCCAGACCGAGTACGTCCATCACATAATCGGTAATGGTTTCTACGTACTGCTCAGTATCAGATTCACCCATGAACAGCAGGGGCCAGATGGGCCAGAGCAACTCGGCTTCGTCTTCTTCATCCAGCCCCCATTCTTTGGGGAAGGGCGGGTCGAGGCGTTCTTCGCTCCAGCGTTCGTAGATGCTCTTCTCATCAGCCATGATGATGCTCCTTTGCGTGTTCTCTATTCGCTCGGGTAGAGATGTGGATTGCTCTTGTTGTTAAGGTACCAAGAGTTTCTCCACCGTGCCCTCTGCTTCGTCATTCAGGCGGATCTGTGAACTCCCCATCTCGTCGCCCCTGCATCAAGGCTGGCAGGCTGTCTAGGTTGCGTCCCCTGTTCCTCTGCTTCTCAGCTGAGTCTCTAAACCTCTGCATCTCTGATGAGTTAGGTTTCTTTCGTCCAGGAGTTTTCATTCTAAGAGTTTTTGGGTACACAAAAAGAGGGGAAGACCTATAAGGTCTTCCCCTCTTGAATAAAAAACCCGCGGCGACCTACTCTCCCACACCCACAAAAGTGCAGTACCATCGGCGCGAAGAGTCTTAGCTTCTGGGTTCGGAATGGAACCAGGCGTTTCCCTCTTGCTATAACCACGGAAAATCTAGCGAATAACTTCGTTATTCAAAATTTCCGAATAAAAAGCCTCAACTTCCCGAAGGAAGCCCAGGGTTATTATCCAAAAACCATACAGTGAACGCAAACAA
>NZ_KV811581.1:0-334 GCF_001813145.1 Rothia sp. HMSC066G02
TTGGGGGTGATGACCCACCCTTTCCCTTCTTCAAAAAGGTCTTGAATGGCGGGGAAGAATAGTTCTTCGGTGGTCATTGCGTATTCGAGGCGGCGCGAATCGGATGCCAAAAGCATATAGTTTTGGCATTGATAATAGTAGATATTATAGAATTCCAAATCAGCGGACGTTAGAAATTTAGTAAACGTGTAGGTGTAGTCTGGCGGCGGCGCAGAATATGCAGGGTGCTGCTGGTCTGCTGGGGTATAAATTCCAATCATGTCAGTATCGACAAGATGGTATGCTCCCCTATAGTCCTCTTGGTTGAAGAATTTTTTAGTCCACTCCGGGTCGA
>NZ_KV811582.1:0-220 GCF_001813145.1 Rothia sp. HMSC066G02
CCAGCAGGCGCACCACCGGCAGCAAGCACACGACCATCAGTAGAAGCACACAGCAGCGAGAAGGACACAGCAGAATCCTCAGCAGAACCCCACGACGCCACCGAGCTCACAAACCCAGCCGCACCATAGTTCAGCGACGAGCCGGAACCATCCGAAGAAACCTGCAAAAGACGCGAATCATTACCGTCATACGAGAACACGCTCGTCGAGACCGGCACCA